>CAYWIQ010000227.1:0-4250 GCA_964458405.1 uncultured Chromatiaceae bacterium | reverse complement strand
ATCTTGGTATCCAAGAGCTAGCCCCCCGCCTCTTCAACTATACACTGAGCGGCAGCCGTATCCCATTCGGAGGTAGGCCCCAAGCGCACATAGATATCGGCCTTACCCTCTGCCACCAGACAGGATTTGAGGGAACTGCCCATCGAAATGATTTCATGGTCATCGAACTGATCCAAGAAACGACCGAAGCGGTCGTCGCGATGAGAACGGCTGCCGGCCACGGTGATATGACCACCCTGCCATGATCGCACTCGGATCTGTTGAACCCCTTGACTGGGTTCCTGGCGATAGGCGCCGCCATCATCACGGGAGGCAAAGTAGGTCACTCCGCTGACCGGCACATAGATAACCCCGAGGACCGCCTGTTGATCCTCAATCAGGGCGATATTGACCGTAAACTCACCGTTGCGCTTTATGAATTCGCGGGTCCCGTCCAGCGGATCCACCAACCAATAGGTGCGCCATTGTGAACGTTCGGCATATGGGATGGCGGCTTCTTCCTCGGAGAGTATGGGTAATTTGGGGGTCAGCGCCTGCAAGCCCGCCACGATGGTATGATGCGCCGCCATATCTGCTTCTGTAAGCGGCGAGCGATCTTCCTTGTGCTCTACGTTGAAATCCTCGGCATAGATCTTGAGGATTTCCGCCCCCGCCTTGCGCGCCAGCTCCACCACCGGTTGTAATAGTTGTTTTGGTTGCATCACATCAGTCATTTTGCGAATTCTCTTTTTGGGCACGGAGTAAATCCCGCACCATGTATAAAGCGGCAATACTACGCGCCTCGGTGCAATCATCCTGGGCCACCAAAGCCGCGAGTTGGCTCAGACGCCAAGGCACCACTTCGATCACCTCCGGCTCATCGCCGGCACGGCGTTGCTCATAGAGATCCCGAGCAAACACGATGTGAGTGACATGGGCGAAATAACCGGGCGCCAGTGTAAACGAGGTCAAGTGACGCAGATCGCGGGCACCGTAGCCCACCTCTTCCATCATTTCGCGGTTGGCCGCCTCCAGCAGCGACTCACCGGATTCTATCAACCCCTTGGGCAGGCCCAATTCATAGCGATCTACCCCAGCGGCGTATTCACGGATCAGCAACACGGTATCATTGTCCAACATGGGCACCACCAATACCGCACCGTGAGGGGAGGCACTCAACCGCTCATAGCGCACCACGGCACCGTTGGCGAACTCCAACCCCACCTCCTCCACGTGAAAGAGCCGGGTCCGTGCTTTGGTGTCTACGCTCAGGATTCGCGGTTTCTTCGACATAATCTATGGTTTGGCCCGCCTCGACGTGACGCTAGTATACTCTAACTGAACTCCGACCAGCAGCGAGCCTTGACAAGTGATTGATTGGAATAAAATACAATTTGTGCTGCTAGACATGGACGGCACCTTGCTGGACCTCCACTTCGACAACCACTTCTGGCAGGAACTGGTTCCGCGCCGCTACGCCCAGGACCGCGGCCTGGACGTACTCACCGCCAAAAAGTTACTGGCGCCGGTATTCCGCCGTAATGAGGGCACCCTGAACTGGTATTGCCTGGACTTCTGGACCCGGGAACTCAATATCGATATCGCCCTGCTCAAGCACGATATCGCCCATCTGATCGCCGTCCATCCTCACGTCATGGAATTTCTCGAGGCCTTACGAATCGCCGCCAAGCGCACGATCCTGGTCACCAACGCCCACCCCAAGAGCCTGGCCTTGAAGTTGGAACACACACGACTGGACAGCCGTCTCGACGCCATCGTCAGCGCCCATACCATCGGCCACCCTAAGGAACAGCCGGCATTTTGGGCGCAGCTGCAACAGCACCAACCCTTCGTCGCGGAACACAGTCTGTTGATCGATGACACGCCGGCCGTATTGCGCGCCGCCCGCGACTACGGCATCCGCCAACTGCTGGCCGTGCACCGCCCCGACACTCGCCGCCCCCCCCGTGAGACCGCTGAGTTCGCGGCGCTGCGCGATTTTCGTGATCTCCTCCCCGTGGCCTGAAGCCGCGCTACTTTTCCGGCTCGAGTTTCAAGGCGACGGAATTGATGCAATAGCGCAGGCCGGTGGGCTGGGGACCATCAGTGAACACATGCCCCAAATGGGCGCCGCAGGCCCGACAGGTCACCTCGGTACGGCTCATGCCATGACTGGTGTCGGAGTGGGTCGCCACTTGCTGTTCCGCCAGCGGCTGCCAGAAACTCGGCCAACCGCTGCCGGAATCGTACTTGACGGCCGCATCAAACAAGGCGGCGCCACAACACACGCAGTGATACATGCCAGGATCCTTGCAATCCCAATACTCGCCACTGAAAGGCGCCTCGGTACCCTTGCCACGGCACACCGCATATTGCTCGTCGGTCAATTCCCGCCGCCACTCCTGGTCAGATTTGGTGTTTTGCTCGCCCACGGTAATCCTCCTCGTCAGGCTTGGATGAATATCATCGCGCATCGAATGGCGCATTGACAGTCTTCCCATCGCTGATAGATTGGGCCGGTGTGCCCTGCGGCCCGCTTGCGGAATCAACCGCCATCATGGCACGTAAATCCCGAGCCCTGGCAAACTGCAAAGTTCGCATCCTTAAATTCCAACAATCCGCCGTGCCTACAGGGTAAAATAAGCGTCATAATAAACGTACCCCATCCGGAATCTCATGAATCAAGTCCTACCGCAAATGGCCGCACTGATCGCCTGCGGCGTGCTGTGGCGATTCATCAAACCGCCCGGCATGGCCAGCGACGACGTGCGACGCGTGATTACCGGCCTGGTCTACACCCTGCTACTGCCGGCGTTGGTGTTGTCGGTGCTATGGAAAACCGACCTCGGCCTGAACACGGCCAAGATCGCCGCCATCGCCGCCGCCGGGGTGATCGTCGCCTTGCTGGCGGGGCGGTTGCTGTTCCGTTATGTGGCCGTACCCAAGACGGTGACGGGCGCCATGTTGCTCGCGGCCGCCTTTCCCAACGCCACCTATCTCGGCCTGCCGGTACTGGCCAAGACCTTCGGACCGTGGGCACGGGGCGTCGCCATCCAGTATGACCTGTTTGCCTGCACACCCATACTGCTGACGGTAGGTATTCTCATCGCCCGCCATCACGGTAACAGCAGTGAACACGGCCATCCCCTCGCATCACTTTTGAAAGTCCCGCCACTGTGGGCCGCTGTCATCGCGGTCATCCTGAATATAACCGCCGTACCGTTGCCCGCTGGACTCGAGGGCTTCCTGCAAACATTGGCCAACGGCGTGGTGCCGCTGATGCTCATCGCACTGGGGATGGCCTTGACCTGGGAAAACCAACAACTGCAACGTCTACGGATTGTGGTACCGGTACTCGCCATCCAGCTGTTTGTGATGCCGCTGGTGGCGTGGGGCCTGGCGATCCTGTCCGGCTTACACGGCGAACTGCGCACGGCGGTGGTATTGGAGGCGGCCATGCCCTGCATGGTGCTGGGGGTGGTGTTATGCGATCGCTACGGCCTGGACACCCGCCTCTATGCCACCACGGTCACCCTGTCCACCGCATTGAGTTTCTTTACCCTGCCCTTGTGGTATCAGTGGGTCCAATCCACCGCAATAACCTCTTAACTTATCGACATGCCCCACTTACTCGTCGCCATCACCGCCCACGGCTACGGCCATGTCGCGCAAACCGCGCCGGTGGTCAATGTCCTGCGCGACCGCCTGCCGACGTTGCGGCTTACGCTCTATTCCAGTCTGCCCCGCCGTTTTCTCGCCGGCCGTTTCCATGGCGAATTCGACCATATCGCCCGGTCGCCCGATGTGGGGATGCGCATGAAAGACGCCCTGGAGGTAGACGCCCTTGCCAGCGGCCTGGCCTATGGGCGCTACCATCGTCACTGGCAACAGGGAATCGCGGCCGAGGCTCGCATGCTCATCGAGCGCGGGGTGGATGCCGTGTTGGCCAACGTGCCTTACCGGCTGTTGACCGCGGCCGCCGGGGCGGCCATCCCGGCCGTGGCCTTATGCAACCTCAACTGGCAGGTCATCTATGACCACTTCTGTGGAACATTGCCGGAGGCCGCCAATGTCCTCGCGACGATGCGCGATGGTTATCGCAACGCCCACCGCTTTCTGCAACCGACACCCGCCATGCCGATGCCGGACCTGGAAAATCGCGTCGCCATCGGCCCTATTGCCCAAATCGGCGTCGACTACCGCGCACAGATTCGAGAACGCCTAGGACTACCCCCCACCGCCCGCTTGGTGCTGATCTCCCTGGGCGGTGT
>CAYWIQ010000226.1:0-4263 GCA_964458405.1 uncultured Chromatiaceae bacterium | reverse complement strand
CTGCTGGAGTTCGCCGACAGCGCCGAGATCCAGGCGGCCCCCAAGGTTTCGTTCTGATCTGAGCGCGACCCATGAATTTCTTCGAGGCTCAGGCCCGGGCTAAACGTCAAACCGGCTGGATGATATTGCTGTTCGGCCTCGCCGTCGTGGGGCTCATCGTCCTCACCAACCTGCTGGTGATGGCGCTGGTCGCCTACAACCGCGATGCCCGGCACTTTTCCAGCCAGACCTTCTGGCAGCAGTTCGACTGGGGCCAGTTCACCACCGTCGCCGTCGCCGTCATAATCCTCATCTTGCTCGGCAGCGTCTACAAGATGGTGGCCCTGTCCGGCGGCGGGCGCACCGTGGCGGAAATGCTGGGCGGCCGGCTCATCCCCCGCAACACCGACGACGCCGCGCAGCGGCGCCTCTTGAACGTGGTGGAGGAGATGGCCATCGCCGCCGGCATCCCGGCGCCGCCGGTGTATTTAATGGACGATATGGGCATCAACGCCTTCGCCGCCGGCTATTCGCCCAACAACGCGGTGATCGGAGTGACGCGCGGTGCCGTCACCTATCTCAACCGCGACGAACTGCAAGGCGTCATCGCCCACGAGTTCAGCCACGTCTTCAACGGCGACATGCGCATGAACATCCGCCTGATGGGCGTGTTGCACGGCATTCTGCTGATCGGCCTGGCGGGATATTTCCTGCTGCGCTCCACGGCCTTCATGCGCGGCTCGCGCAACCGCAACGGCGGTAACGCCGTGGTCGCCTTGTTCGCCCTGGGCGCCGGCCTGGTGGCCATCGGCTATGTGGGCTTCTTCTTCGGCCAATGGATCAAGGCCACGGTGAGCCGCCAGCGCGAACTGTTGGCGGACGCCTCTGCGGTGCAATACACCCGCAACAACCAGGGCATCGCCGACGCCTTGAAGAAGATCGGCGGTTCCACCTACGGTTCAATGCTGGAAAACCCCTCGGCGCAGCAATACAGCCATGCCTATTTTTCCATGGGAGTGAGCGGCTTCCTGCAGAGCCTGTTCGCCACCCATCCCCCTTTGGAAATGCGCATCAAACGCATCGACCCGCGCTGGGACGGCAAGTTCATCGAACCCAAGGTCCAGGAGGTCGCCGCGGAACAGGCGCCCGAACATCTCGCCAAGGCGCGCACGGCGGTGATGGCCGGCGCGGTGGCCGCGGGCATGCTGCAACCCGACGACGCGGTGGCGCTGGTGGGCAACGTCAAACAGGAACACGTGGATCTGGCGCGGGACATCCTGGCCTCCCTCCCCGATCCCCTGCGCCAGGCCGCCGAAGAACCGTTCGGCGCGCGGGCGGTGATCTACTGCATGCTGCTCGATAGCCGGCCGGAGATCCTGGCCAAGCAACGGGCACTGATGTCGCACCTGGCCGACCCCGCGGTATTCGAGCA
This sequence comes from uncultured Chromatiaceae bacterium, assembly GCA_964458405.1. Lineage (GTDB taxonomy): Bacteria > Pseudomonadota > Gammaproteobacteria > DRLM01 > DRLM01 > JARRQJ01. The sequence continues at coordinate 2,852 of CAYWIQ010000226.1, read as the reverse complement.
GACCGGGAAACTGCTGCCGCACCAAGCCGAGCTGACGGAGGCGGCGCGTCTACCGCTGGCGGGTTTGACCCTGCCGGTGCTGCGCACCCTGTCCATGGAACAATACCGCCGCTTCCGCGCCGTGGTAGGCGCCCTGATCAACGCCGACAAGCAAGTCGACCTGAAGGAATGGATACTGCAGCACTTCCTGATCCGGCAACTGGACGAACACTTCAATCTGCGCCCGCGGCCCAAGGCCAAATACAGTTACCTGGGCGCGGTCAAAGCGGAAGCTGAAACCCTGCTGTCGCTGCTGGCCCATACCGAACATCCGAATGAGGCCGAAGCCCAACAGGCCTTCCAGACCGGCATCAGCACCGCGGGCGTCACCGCCCTGAAATTCGTCCCGCGCGAACAGCTGACCCTTGAGAATATGAACGATGCCGTGAACAAACTGGCGGAACTCAAGCCGCTGCTGAAACCGCGCATACTAAAAGCATGTGCCGCCTGCCTGATGCACGATGGTCAGGCGACTATTCAGGGTCAGGAACTGTTGCGCACCATCGCCAGTTGTTTGGAGAGTCCGATGCCGCCGCTTGTGCAAGGAGCACCTATAACAAGTTAAATCAATCGAGTTTGACCCTTTTGATTAAGCGACTTCTTATGCCAACCGAGCGCCATTAGGAAGATCCATATCAGCTGTTGAGAGCACTACAGAACCATCAGCACGGTGTAACCCAGTGACTAAACACTCAGACATGATGGGACCAATTTGTTTTGGTGGGAAATTTACTACCGCTAAAACTTGCTTACCCAACAGTGTTTCCTTTGTATATAGATCAGTAATTTGCGCACTAGATTTTTTAATGCCAAGCTCTTCCCCGAAATCTACCTTTAATTTGAAAGCTGGTCGGCGAGCTTCTGGAAAATCTTCGACATCAACAATTGTTCCAACGCGGATATCGACCTTCTGAAAGTCGCCCCAATCAATATATTCCATAACATACCTTAAATAATTAGTGTGCATAACGACACGCATGAGGGGCCGAAAGCCGCAACGCGGCTTGAGGTCCCTGCCCGACCAAAGGGAGGGCTATCTCGATGCGTTTGTTAGGCATTAGCTCTCCAAGCTAAATATGACATATACAGCAGCAGCCATATAATGTAGGTAATAATTATTTTTTTGAGATGACTCTCGTTTATCCCTCTGGGAGTTCCACCACTAGCTCTCTCCTTTGTATTTGCACTTGCTGTCAATAATATTTGTATGTGTCCGATTAGGGCATTACCAATCGTATATATAGCAAGAGATGGTATTACGGTGGTTTTTGTAAATTGACTAAGCTCTGGCAAAAACAAGAGAAGAATACCAAGCACAAACGCACTTAGTAATGTAATGCCGTAACGAAAATCTCCAGGCACAAACTTTGCTATTTCAGACAAATCTGGCATAAATTCATTCTTTATCTAAATGCCTAACAGATGTTAGACAGCACTTGGCTGTGTTTAAACACAGATCTTTGCGGTATAGCATTCATTGCTTGATCACAACCCATTGAATTGATACGAGTAGCGCCCGCATTGCCGCAATAACACCGCAACGCTGAAAGCGATCGAAACTTTTATTCCTCACTCTCCATGCAATCCCACATCGCGCACAGGCGATCGAGGCGTTGCATGGGATCGTCCATTTGCAGCATGTGTTGCTTTTGCAGTAACTCGATGGGCAGCAATTCGGCCAGGCGGCCGCTGACCCACAAGGCATCGTCGTAGTGCGGTTCCAGCGCCGCAAAGTGGCCGCCGACCTTGTTGATGATGTCGCGCAGCAGATCGACCGCGGCGTCGTATTGAGGGGAGAGTGGTGGGGTTAGCTGTTCTTCAAGCAACTCCACCTCAGCGTGGATCAGTTGATTGGGCTGAACTTCGGTGGACGAAATCCGGAAGCGGCCCTCGCATTCCACCGAGATGCCCAGCATGCCGTCGTCCCGCAGGGTCCAGTCGATGATGCGCACGTGGCTGCCGATGTCGTAGGTCTTGGCGGCCTCGCCCACTTCGCTGCCGCTGAGGATCAGGGCCATGCCGAAGCCGCTGCCTTCCTTCATGCAGGCGCTGATCATTTCAAGATAACGCGGCTCGAAGATGCGCAACGGCAATACGCCGCCGGGGAACAGCACGCTGTTCAAGGGGAAGAGGGGGAGGGTGAGTTTGGTGGCCATGGTGTCAGCCCCAGCGCGGCCCCAGGTCGTGCTCGACCTCGAGGTGATCGAGGATGCGCGCCACCACGAAGTCCACCAGGTCGTCTATGGATTTTGGGTTGTGATAGAAGCCGGGGTTGGCGGGCATGACGGTGACGCCCATGCGCGCCAGCTTGAGCATGTTTTCCAGGTGGATCACCGACAGCGGCATCTCGCGGTGCACCAGGATCAGTTTGCGGCCTTCCTTGAGCACCACGTCGGCGGCGCGCTCCAAAAGGTCGTCGCTGCCGCCGTGGGCGATGGACGACAGGGTGCCGCTGGTGCAGGGGCACACCACCATGGCGCGCGGCGCGCTGGAGCCGCTGGCCACCGGCGCGGTCCATTGTTCGCGGCCGAACACGCTGAGTTGTCCCGGCTGTGCCTTATACAATGAGGCGAGGCGGTCTTCGATCTCCGCCGGGCGGCCCGGCAGTTTCAGATCGGTCTCCATGCCGATCACCACCTGGGCGGGGGCGGACAGCATGAGGTAGACCTGTTGTTCGGCCTGGATGAGGCATTCCAATAGGCGCAGGCCGTAGACGGCGCCGGAGGCACCGGTCATGGCCAGGGCGATGGCGTCGCGGCTCATTTCTTCAGCGCCTCCATCAGTTTGTCGTGGATTCCCCCGAACGCACCGTT
>CAYWIQ010000225.1:0-4284 GCA_964458405.1 uncultured Chromatiaceae bacterium | reverse complement strand
GGTGAACGGCTCTTGAAGATATAGGCGTCGATATCGTCCAGTTCCACCGCCATGCGCCGCCCGAACGCGGTCAAGGGCGCGGTAACATCGAGTGTTTCATCGTCCACGCCCAGCGCCCTCGGTTGCTGCGCATCACCCACTAAGCGGATCGGTGGGCGTGGCACACCCATACCGATGGCAACCTCGGGACACACCGGCACCAAATCGAATGCTTCAGCCAGAACATCGCTAACGAAGGTGTCGCGCTTATGGCCGCCGTCATAGCGCACCCGCTCGCCCATCAGGCAGCTGCTGATCCCGATACGGATCCTTTGATTCGGTGGTAGCGGCATGATCGGCGAAGTCAACGCTCGTCTGGACATGATTGACGATGGATCGTTTGATTGTCTGCTGAATCCAACAGCGTAATCACCCTCGTTAAGATGATGCGATCAATGGTGGATGTAACAGACATTTTAATAAGCATACCGCGCCCGCACTGCCAACCGGCCATTTGCCGGCCGGTTTATTCTCGATCCCGATTCCCTGGAATCAGACTACGTGCCGGACATTATTTATGCAAGGCGGTAGTGACAAAGAAAAACCGCATAACCCCCAAGAACCAGGGGATTATGCGGTAGTCTGGAGGATCGCAGCTGCGAACTTAGCGGTAACCGACAGCATCGCTGTGGGGGATACCCTCTATGGAGCACTCTTCGGTGCCTACGGTTGAACGGGTAAAGGCCTCGACGTTCTCGCGCGCCTGATCCGGGTCATTGATCCAGGTACGATAGAACTCATAGGGGCACTCGGCCACGCCGCGTTCCCCTTCCTGGGAATTGATCTTGCCGGTATGGCCGCGGTGCAGAAGTTTGAAGAGGTGATTCTGCGACTGGCCGTTGCGGCGCGAATCACGGATCAACGAGGTGGACAACTCGGCATACTGGATACCGTATTCCTCCTCGCCGCACTCACCCAATGTGCGGCCGTCAAAGCCGACGATGGCGGAATGGCCAAAATAGGAATACACACCGTCGAAACCGCTGGCGTTGGCCACCGCGACATAACAGTTGTTCATCCATGCCATGGCCTTGGCGACGATGACCTGCTGATCCTTGGACGGATACATGTAGCCCTGACAGCGCACGATCAATTCGGCGCCGCGCATGGCGCAATCGCGCCAGACCTCCGGGTAGTTACCGTCGTCGCAAATGATGAGACTGATCTTGAGACCTTTGGGACCCTCCGAAACAAAGGTGCCACAACCGGGATACCAGCCTTCAATGGGACACCACGGCATGATTTTGCGATACTTCTGCACGATCTCGCCCTGATCGTTCATGAGGATAAGGGTGTTGTAGGGTACCTTGTTGGGATGATCCTCGTGGCGCTCGCCGGTGAGCGAAAACACCCCCCACGTCTTGGCCTTGCGGCAGGCCTCTGCGAAGATCGCCGTCTCCTCGCCGGGAATGGCGGAAGCGGTGTCGAACATTTCCTGCTGATCGTACATGATGCCGTGGGTGCTGTATTCCGGGAAGATCACCAGGTCCATACCCGGCAGGCCCACCTTCATGCCGACGATCATGTCGGCGATCTTGCGGGCGTTATCCAACACCTCGGCCTTGGTATGCAGGCGCGGCATCTTATAGTTGACCACCGCCACGCCGACGCAGTCCTTACTCGATGATATATCGCCGTGTCTCATATTCTACTCTCCTGTATAAAGTCCGTAATAGAACCCAAGGTTTGCGTATTACTTTGTCATTGCCGATACGGCATGGAATCTTTGAATAATCACCGTCCGTTAAGACCCCCTCCTCAGCCGGAATGACTTCCCAGACAACCAACGTCTCCTATACCGATAGATAACGACTGATCTTGGCCGTATCGACGTTGGCGCGCATATCCTCGTGAATAAAGCGTCCCTTATCGATCACCAGCAAACGGTCCGCCACCTCCAAGGCGAAGCTCAGCACCTGCTCGGAAACGATGACGGTTATGTCACGCAGCTTGCGGATCTCCAGCAACACTTTGGCGATGTCCTTGATGATCGACGGTTGGATGCCTTCCGTGGGCTCGTCCAGCAACAACACCCTGGGATTGGTGACCAGCGCCCGGGCGATGGCCAGCTGTTGTTGCTGTCCCCCGGAGAGATTGCCGCCCTTACGCTTGCGCATGTCGAACAACACCGGAAACAGGGAATAGATCTCGTCCGGCACCTCGCGGAGCTTGGAACTTTCCATTCCGGTCTCGATATTTTCCTGCACCGTCAAGGTGGGAAAGATCATGCGACCCTGCGGCACGTAAGCGATTCCACCCTCCACGCGTTGATAACTGTCCTTGCCGCTGACATCGTTACCATCCACGCTGATCTTGCCGGCGGTGCTGGGCAGGATGCCCATCAAAGCTTTGAAGAACGTGGTCTTACCCATACCGTTGCGTCCCATGACCGCCACCATCTCTTTATTATCGGCGGTCAAATCGAGACCGTGGATCACCTCGCTCTGGCCGTAACTGACATGCAACCCGGATACCTGAAACATTTTATCCTCCTCGGCCGTTGTTAATGGCCCAAATAGACTTCAATGACCTTCTCATTATTCTGCACGCTCTCCATGCTGCCTTCGGCCAGGATCTTGCCTTGGTGCAATACCGTCACCTTGTGGGCGATACTCTTGACGAACTCCATGTCGTGCTCGATAACGATTACCGAGCGGCCCTTGCAGATACGGTTCAGGAGATCGGCGGTCTGTTCGCGCTCCTTGACGCTCATGCCGGCAACCGGCTCGTCGAGCATCAGCAGTTCCGGGTCCTGCATGAGCAACATGCCGATCTCCAGCCATTGCTTCTGCCCGTGACTGAGTAATGCCGCGTCCATGTCCAGGTGATCCTGTAATTGGATTTCCTCGGCGATGCGTTGCACCCGCTCCACCACGTCCGGCGTGGTGCGGAAGGTCAGACAACCGAATACGCCGCGGCCGCGCGGGAAGGAGATCTCCAGGTTCTGATACACAGTGAGATTTTCGTAGATGGACGGGGTCTGGAACTTGCGCCCCACTCCGGCACGCACAATCTCGTGCTCGGCCATTTTGGTCAGTTCCTTTCCCTTGAATTGGATCGAACCCGAGGTGGATTTTGTCTTACCACAAATAAGATCCAATACCGTGGTCTTGCCCGCACCGTTGGGTCCGATCACTACCCGCAGTTCGTTCTCGTCCACGTAGAGATTGAGTCCGTCCACAGCCTTAAAACCGTCGAAGGAAACAGTCAAATCCTCAATGGTAAGAATAAACTCCTTCTTCAAACTGACTTCTGCAGTTGTGGCGTTCATGCGGGTCTCCTAGCGCGTAGCTCATCGTTGGAAAGTGAGTCGTCGACCACTTGGTCTTCAAGTTTATTGTCCGGCTTTCCCTGTCCGGAGGAATCATCCGGCGGCGGCACCGCGGCCAACTTGTTTTTAGAAAGGCGACGCGTTAAAGGTCTCAGTAACTTGTGACCGTACTGTTCATATAATCCCGCCAGCCCATTGGGGAAAAACATCACCACGCCGATGAACAAGGCCCCCATCAGGAATAACCACAACGCCGGGAACGATTCAGAGAAGGCGGTCTTGCCGTAGTTCACCAACAAGGTGCCGAAGACCGCGCCGATCAAGGACATGCGGCCGCCAACCGCGGCGAAGATCACCATTTCGATGGACGGCACGATACCGACGAAGGAAGGCGACATGAAGCCTACCTGGAGGGTAAACATGGCACCACCGATGGCGGAGATCATCGCGCCCAGGCAGAAGGTGAATATTTTGAAGTTGGACACATCGTAACCGGAGAAACGTACCCTATCCTCCTTATCCCGCATTGCCAGCAACAAGCGTCCAAGCTTGGAAGACAACACATAGCGGCACAACATGATCACTCCGATCAGCAGCGCGCCGTTGACGTAATACAGGATGTACTTCGCCGATGTCGTGTTGATGTTCCAACCGTGCATGGTCTTGAGGTCGGTGATACCGTTGATAACGCCGGTAAACACTTGTTGGCCAACGATCAAGATGGTCAGGATCGATGCAATGGCCTGGGTGATAATCGAGAAGTACACCCCGCCCACCCGGCGCTTGAACATCGCGGCACCGACGATATAGGCGAATATGCCGGGCACAACGAAGACCGCTATGATGGTGAAGGTCAGGCTGTGGAAGGGCTCCCAGAACAGCGGCAGATGGGTCACTTGGTTCCAGTCCATGAAATCCGGAATACCCGGGGTGGTCTGATGAGCGGTACTCACCGGATCCGACGCCTCCAATTT
>CAYWIQ010000224.1:0-4307 GCA_964458405.1 uncultured Chromatiaceae bacterium | reverse complement strand
AATTAAAAAAGGTCCATTTATTGATCACCACCTGTTGAAGAAGGTGGAAGAGGCGGCTGCGACCAACAGCCGCAAGCCCATCAAGACCTGGTCGCGCCGTTCCACGGTGCTGCCGGAGATGGTCGGCTTGACCATGGCCATCCATAACGGCAGGCAGCATGTGCCGATTCTGGTTACGGAAAATATGGTGGGCCATAAGTTGGGTGAATTTGCGATGACGCGCACTTTTCGTGGTCATGTCGGCGCGAAGAAGACTAAGTAAGGGGCGTTGAAGATGGAAGCTGTCGCAATTTTGAAGTTCGCGCACATATCCGCCCAGAAGGGTCGCCTCGTGGCCGACCAGGTGCGCGGACTGAAGGTCGATCGTGCCTTGAATATGTTGGCGTTCAGCCCCAAGAAGGGCGCGGATCTGATAAAGAAGGTATTGGAGTCCGCTATCGCCAACGCTGAGCATAATGAAGGCGCGGACGTGGATGAATTGAAGGTTACTAAGGTGTATGTAAACGAAGGCCCTACTCACAAGCGCATGCGCGCCAGGGCCAAGGGGCGCGGTAGTCGCATTCTTAAGCGTACCAGCCACATTACCGTGGTGGTAGGAAACAAATAGTAGAGAGGCACGTATGGGGCAAAAGGTACATCCAATTGGCATACGTCTGGGGGTCATCAAAGACTGGACGTCCACCTGGTATGCGGACTCCAAGCAGTATGCGGATTATCTGAATACTGATCTGAAGGTGCGCGCATATCTGCGCAAGCGTTTGGCGAATGCCTCGGTGAGCCGCATTCAGATCGAGCGTCCCGCCCGCACCGCGCGCATAACCATTCATAGCGCGCGTCCGGGGATCGTCATCGGTAAGAAGGGCGAGGATATCGAGTCGCTGCGTAAGGACGTCTCCAACATGATGGGTGTGCCGGTGCACATCAATGTGGAAGAGATTCGCAAACCGGAGCTCGATGCCCAATTGGTGGCGGAAAGCGTCGCGCAGCAATTGGAGCGTCGCATCATGTTCCGCCGCGCCATGAAGCGCGCGGTGACCAACACCATGCGTCTTGGCGCCCAGGGCATCAAGATCAACGTGGCCGGGCGTTTGGGCGGGGCCGAGATCGCCCGCACCGAATGGTATCGCGAGGGACGCGTGCCCTTGCACACGCTGCGCGCCGACATCGATTATGGATTTGCCGAAGCCCATACCCCTTCAGGCGTCATTGGCGTCAAGGTATGGATCTTCAAAGGTGAAGTGTTTGATCAGGCCGCCGAGGCTGCCGAGGCCGGCGCCGAAAAGGCCGCTGCTGCTAATTAAGGGGAAATGCGGTTATGTTGCAGCCAAAGAGGACAAAGTTTCGCAAGCAGTTCAAGGGGCGCAACCGCGGCCTGGCGCAGTCAGGTAACAAGGTGAGCTTCGGGCAATTCGGTTTGAGGGCGACCACTCGCGGTCGGATTACCGCCCGCCAGATCGAAGCGGCGCGCCGTGCCATGACCCGCTATGTCAAGCGCGGCGGTAAGGTGTGGATACGCATCTTCCCCGACAAGCCTATCAGCAAGAAGCCCTTGGAAGTGCGTATGGGCAGCGGTAAGGGCAACGTCGAATATTGGGTGGCCGAGATTCAACCCGGGCGGATGCTGTATGAGATGGAAGGCGTCAGCCGCGAGGTGGCGGAAGAGGCCTTTAGGTTGGCGGCGGCCAAGCTGCCGGTGCAAACGGCCTTCATTGTGCGGACGGTAATGTGATGAACGCAAGCGAACTGAGAAAGAAGAATCAGGCCGAGTTGAAGGAAGAGCTGCACGATTTGTTGCGCGAGCAATTCAATCTGCGCATGCAGCGCGCTTCGGGCCAGCTGAATAAGGGACATCTTCTGCGTAACGTGCGCCGCAACATCGCGCGGGTGAAGACCGTTATGAACGAGAACAAGGCAGGGTAGGCGTTATGAGCGAAGAGAACAAATTGACGCGTACCGTCACCGGCCGCGTAATCAGCGACAAGATGAATAAGACCATCACCGTGCTGGTGGAGCGCAAGGTGCCGCATCCCGTTTATGCCAAGTACGTCCGTCGCTCGACCAAGTTGCATGCCCATGACGAGCAAAATGAATGCAAGCAGGGCGATAAGGTGGTTATCGAGGAGTGCCGCCCTCTGGCTAAGACCAAGGCCTGGCGTTTAGTGAAGGTTGTAGAGCGCGCAATAGCGGAATAAGGATCGTTAGGTTGGGTGTGATGGGTATTTATCCCCTCACCCCTGGCCCTCTCCCTGGGGGAGAGGGGGAGTAGGCGAGAAGATTTTGGAGATTTGGGCATGATCCAGATGCAAACAATAATGGACGCCGCGGATAACAGCGGTGCGCGCAGCCTGATGTGTATCAAGGTGCTGGGTGGGTCTAAACGCCGTTACGCCGGGGTGGGCGACGTGATCAAGGTCAGCGTCAAGGAAGCGATTCCGCGCGGCAAGGTCAAGAAGGGCGAGGTGTACAATGCCGTGGTGGTGCGTACCCGTAAGGGCGTGCGTCGTCCCGACGGTTCGGTGATCCGTTTCGACGGCAACGCCGCGGTGCTGCTCAACAACCAGTTGCAGCCAATCGGTACCCGAATCTTTGGGCCGGTGACGCGCGAACTGCGTACGGAAAAGTTTATGAAGATCGTTTCACTCGCCCCGGAAGTGCTGTAAGGGCGGTGCGATAAGGTAATTGAGTTTGGATAGTTGCTATTTATCCACTCACCCCTGGCCCTCTTCCGGAGGTAGAGGGGGAGTTGGTGAGAAGATTTGGACATAAATATGCGTAAGATCAGAAAAGGTGACGATGTAATCGTGATAGCCGGCAGGGATAAGGGCAAGCGCGGTGCGGTGCTCTCAGTCCAGGCGGATGACCGGGTGTTGGTGCAGAACATCAACATGGTCAAGCGTCACACCAAGCCGAATCCGGCGCGCGGCGGTACCGGCGGCATCATCGAGAAGGAGGCGCCTATCCATATCTCCAACATCGCCTTGTTTAATCCGGCAACACGCAAGGCCGACCGGGTGGGGATCAAGGTCCTGGAAGACGGTAAGAAGGTGCGCCAATTCAAGTCCAACGGCGAAAACGTGGACATTTAAGTAATACGGGTAGACGACAATGGTTCGGTTACAAGAGTTTTATCAACAAACGGTGGTCAAACAGCTGACGGAGCAGTTCGGCTACAGCAGCGCGATGCAGGTGCCGCGTATCTCCAAGATCACCCTCAATATGGGTTTGGGTGAAGCGGTAGGCGACAAAAAGGTCATCGAGAACGCGGTTGCGGATCTGGAAAAGATCAGCGGCCAAAAGCCGGTGGTGACCAAGGCCCGCAAGTCCATCGCCACCTTCAAGATCCGTGAGGGTTGGCCCATCGGCTGCAAGGTGACGCTGCGCCGCGAGCGCATGTATGAGTTTTTCGATCGCTTGATCAACATCGCGATGCCGCGTATCCGTGACTTTCGCGGAGTCAGTGGTCGTGCGTTCGACGGCCAAGGCAACTACAGCTTGGGTGTGCGCGAACAAATCATCTTTCCCGAGATCGATTACGACAAGATCGACGCGTTGCGCGGGATGGATATCACCATTACCACAACCGCGCGTAATGATGAGGAAGGCCGCGCCTTGCTCTCCGCGTTTAAATTTCCATTCAGGGGCTGAGAATCGTTATGGCAAAACTGTCGATGGTACAACGTGAATTGAAGCGGGCGCGCACCGTGGAGCGTTACGCGACCAAGCGCGCCGAGCTGAAAGCCAAGTTGCGTGATTCCAACTTGAGCATGGAAGAACGCGATACCCTGTGGCGTAAATTTCACGCCCTGCCGCGCGACGCCAGCCCCAGCCGTATGCGTCGCCGTTGCCGCATCAGCGGCCGTACCCACGGCGTCTATCGCAAGTTCGGTCTGGGGCGCAACAAGCTGCGCGAGGCCGCGATGCGCGGTGATGTGCCGGGATTGGTGAAGGCGAGCTGGTAGGAAAATTTAATTGGGTGACGCGGATCTTAGATCCCCTCACCCCTAGCCCTCTCCCGGTGGGAGAGGGGGAGTAGGCAAAGAGATTTATAAAATTGGACTTAAATTTATGAGCATGACTGATCCAATCTCCGATATGTTGACCCGCATCCGCAATGCCCAGATGGCGGAGAAGGCCGTGGTGCGCATACCGTCTTCCAAACTGAAGATCGCCATCGCCAAGGTGTTACACGATGAGGGGTACATCGGCGGTTATTCGGTCGAGGACAACGGCAGCAAACCGGCGCTGGTTGTCGAGTTGAAGTATTTCCAGGGCGCGCCGGTGATCAGCATGATCCGCCGGGTCAGCAC
>CAYWIQ010000223.1:0-4369 GCA_964458405.1 uncultured Chromatiaceae bacterium | reverse complement strand
GGCGCGTTGCGGGCACTGCGCAAGGTGCAAAAACGCGCGGAAGAAACCAGTTTCCAGCAGGGCGGAACGACTCTGCCGCTGCCCTCGTTTTCGGCGGGCCTGAGCCTCTACCGTCCCGGCGAGACCCCGGAGAATTTCATTCAGCGTGCCGATCATGCCATGTACCGGGCAAAACGCCTGGGACGCAATCGCATCGAAACCGATCAGGCGGAAAGCGCCGCTCCACCTTCTACTGCCCAGCAATAGGGAAATTTCCGCACGGCACGTACTATGATGCGCGCAGGAGGCGCGCATCCCCGTTCAGGGACGGGCGTCTAAGTCAGCGCCTTCCTTCTTCACCGGCATTAAATCCGCCTTGCTGACCCCCAGATACAAGGCGGTGGCACTCGCCACATAGATGGACGAGAAGGTGCCGATGATGATACCCACCACCAGCGCGATAGAGAAATTGCGAATCAAACCGCCGCCGAAGAACAACAAGGCCAGCACTGCCAGCAAGGTTACCAACGAAGTGATCGTCGTGCGGGATAGGGTTTGATTGATGGCGGCATTCATCGCCGTGATCGAATCGACCTTACGCATCTTGCGGAAGTTTTCGCGGATACGATCGAACACCACCACCGTATCGTTCACCGAGTAACCGATCACCGCCAACACCGCCGCCAACACGGTAAGATCGAACTCGAAGCCGGTAACGGAAAAGAATCCCACGGTGATGATCACGTCGTGCAGCGTCGCGACGATGGCCCCCAAGGCAAAACGCCACTCAAAGCGGACCATCACATAGACGAAGATGCCCAACAGCGCCACCAGGATCGCCAAGCCGCCGTCGGTGGCCAGTTCATCACCGACCTGCGGGCCGACGAACTCCACCCGACGCTGCTGCACATTATTGTCGCCGCTCTGCTGGCGTAAGACGTTGAGGATGGTGGTACTCACCTTGGCATTGTCACCGTCTTTGCCCGGCGGCACCCTGATGAGAACATCGTGGGCCGTTCCAAAGTATTGCACCACGACCTTCTCGAAATTGGCCTTCTCCAGGGCCTGGCGAACCTCATTTAGCTCCACCGGCTGTTGATACTGCACCTCGACCACGATGCCACCGGTGAAATCGATGCCGAAGTTAAAACCACGGACGATGAACGAGGCGATCGCCACTACCGTCAAAGTTATGGACAGCACCATTGCCACGCGGCGCTTGCCCATGAAGTCCCAATTGACGTTTACCAGTGAAAATCCGGCCATTAGAGGCTCCTCATACCGCCAGTTTATCGACACGGCGCCGGCCGCCGTATACCAGATACACCAGGGAACGCGTCCCCATCAACGCGGTGAACATGGATGTCACGATCCCGATACACAGTACCACCGCGAAGCCCTTCACTGGGCCGCTGCCCAGCACGAACAGCATCAAGCCCGCGATCAATGTGGTGATGTTGGAATCGGCGATGGTGCCTAAGGCGCGTTCATAGCCCGCTTCGATACTGGCGAACGGTGTATTGCCGCTGCGTAACTCCTCGCGGATGCGCTCGTCGATCAGCACGTTGGCGTCCACCGCCATACCCACGGTCAAGACGATGCCGGCGATGCCCGGCAAGGTCAACGTAGCCTGCAACAATGACAGAATGGCGATAATCAATACCAGGTTCACCAATTGGGCCGTGCTGGCGAACAAACCGAACACTTTATAGCGTGCCGTCATGAACACCATCACCAGCACGAAGCCGATGACGCAGGACATGAATCCCCGGTCGATATTCTCTTGCCCCAAGCTGGGTCCCACCGTCCGTTCCTCGATGATATCCACCGGTGCGGCCAAGGCACCGGCACGCAACAGCAAGGCGAGATCGCGCGCTTCTTCGCTACTGTCCAGGCCGGTAATCTGAAAACGCTTGCTGAAGGTACCGCGAATGGTAGCGATATTGATCACGTTCTCTACCCGCTTCTTGGTCTTCACGGGCTTACCGTCCACGTAGTGGGTCTGGATCTTGTTCTCGATAAACACGACCGCCATGGGTTTGCCGATGTTTTCCGTGGTGGTGTCGAGCATGGAACGCGCGCCCTTGCTGTCCAGGGTGATGGAGACATTGGGACTGCCGTCGCGCGAATCGAACCCGGCCTTGGCGTCGGTGATGGAATCGCCGGTGATGATGACGTGCCGGTGCAGCAGAACCGGGTTCCCCTTGCGGTCATGATACAAGCGCGAACCAATGGGCACATGCCCCGCTGCCGCATCAGCGGCATTGTGCTCCTGATCCACCATGCGGAATTCCAGAGTCGCGGTGGCGCCCAGAATCTCCTTGGCGCGGGCGGTGTCCTGCACGCCCGGCAGCTCAACTACGATACGGCTATCGCCCTGCTGCTGGATCACCGGCTCGGCTACACCCAGTTCGTTGACACGGTTACGCAAGGTGGTGATGTTCTGCTGCAAAGCGAACTTGCGGGTCTCATCCAACTGCTGTTTATTCAGCACCGCTACCAATCCGGCGCTGCCGTCCTCGTCCTTGTCGGTAATCACCAATTCGGGAAATTGCTTGAGCAAGGCGGTATGCGCGGCATCGCGCTCGCCAGCACTCTTGAACTTCACTGCCACGCCGACGCCCTCGCCCTGGCGGGCGATGTCGGTATAGTGGATCCGCTCTTTGCGCAAAGCGGTGCGCAAATCCTCAACATAGCGCTCCGCGGTCTGCTTCATGACGGCGTCCATATCCACTTCCATCAGGAAGTGTACGCCGCCACGCAGATCCAAGCCCAGATACATGGGCTTGGCGCCAATGGCCCGCAACCACCCCGGGGTAGTCGCCGCCAGATTGAGCGCCACCACGTAATCATCCCCCAACTCCCGCTGCACGGCGTCCTGGGCCTTGAGCTGGGTTTCGGTATCCGTAAAGCGCACCAGCAAATTTTTGGCGCCTAACTGCACGGCCTTGGCAGTCAGATGGGCCTGGCTCAAGGCCAGGTTGACTTTATCTTCCACTGCCGAGTCAACCTTGGCGCCGCGTGACGCCGAGATCTGTAACGCGGGGTCTTCACTGTAAAGATTGGGCAGGGCATAGATCACGCCCACCAGCAACACCAAGGCGATAAGAACGTATTTCCAGAGAGGATAGCGGTTCATAGTATGGTTATTATTCAGGCTGCGAAACTTGATGACCCATTCGGCCTTAGCCTTTTGCAGTCCCCTTGGGCACCAGGGAAGTTACGGCGGTCTTTTGCACCTTGACCCGCACCCCTTCGGCGATTTCTACGGTGATGAAGCTCTCATCGAGGTCGGTCACCTTGCCCAGCAAGCCCCCGCTGGTCACCACCTCATCGTTTTTGGCCAGACTATCAACCATCTTGCGATGATCCTTGGCGCGTTTCATTTGGGGACGGATCAACAGAAAATAAAACAAGACAAAGATGACGAGGAGCGGTAAGAACCCCATCAGGCCGGCGTCTTGGGGCGCTGCGGGCGCAGCCTCCGCCCAGGCATCGGATATAAACAGACTCATGGCAAACCCTTTAATTTTCCTTCGGTATCTGGACTCAGTCCCCGCTCCGGAGGACCGCGAAAGGTCGCTATTATGACACAGCCGGATCGCTTTGCACGCGCCGGGCATAAAATTCCCGCACATAGGCCTCCAGGCGCCCCGCCGCGATCGCCTCCCGCAGCTCCCGCATCAGCGCCTGATAATAATAGAGGTTATGAATGGTATTGAGGCGCGCCCCGAGGATTTCGTTACATTGATCGAGATGGCGCAGATAGGCCCGACTGTAGTGGCGGCAGGTATAGCAACCGCAAGCCTCGTCCAAAGGTCCCGTATCCTCCCGATAGCGGGCGTTACGGATACGGATCTCGCCCCCGTTTACGAACAGATGACCGTTGCGGGCATTGCGGGTGGGCAAGACACAGTCGAACATATCGATGCCGCGCCGCACCGCCTCGACGATATCCGCCGGGGTCCCGACCCCCATGAGATAACGGGGATGGTCCACCGGCATGCGCTGTGCACAGTGGTTGAGAATCCGGCGCATATCCTCCTTGGGCTCTCCCACAGACAAACCGCCGAGGGCATAGCCGTCGAAGCCGATCTCCACCAACCCCGCCAGAGAGGCGTCGCGCAGCGATTCGTACATTCCCCCTTGCACGATTCCGAACAGCGCCGCCGGATTATCGCCGTGGGCATCGCGACTGCGTTGCGCCCAGCGCAACGACAGCTCCATAGAGGCGCGCGCTACGGATTCATCGGCGGGATAAGGCGTGCATTCATCGAAGATCATGACAATATCCGACCCAAGCGCCCGCTGCACGGCCATGGATTCCTCGGGGCCAAGAAACACCGCATCGCCGTTCACCGGCGAGCGGAACGACACCCCGCGTTCCTCC
>CAYWIQ010000222.1:0-4370 GCA_964458405.1 uncultured Chromatiaceae bacterium | reverse complement strand
GTCCACCCGCACGATGGCGTTCAGGCCCGAATCCGTGACCCACGGCGCGCCGTCGGACTGCGCCTGAGCCAAGCCGGCACTGCCCATCCAAATTATGCACAAGAACATCAGTATTACGCGACGCATACACATTTCCAACGGCTTCACGTTGCGGTAACGGATAGGACGTTACCATGCTATCCGTCCCCAGGAACAAGGGTGTGCTTATTAACATGCCCCATTGTTGATACCATATAATTTTTAGCGGTACCAGGCCGACAGGCTTAATAAGCGGGTTTTTGCAGGGATCGGCACCGGAATTTTGGGGTCAGAAACCTAGGATGTTGATGAAAGAAATTCAGGGAGGCATGCTAAGTGCCGCTTAAGCGAATCACTACCCGTCGCAGGTGGTTGGGCGTGTTGCTGGCCTGGTCGACGATGGTCGCCGATGCGGCGGCCAGTACCTACCCGCTGCCACCGGCGGGGCAGTTCTTGATAGGGCATCTGCAAGAGACCCGGGTGGGTGTGGGTGACACGCTGCTGGATATTGCCCGCCGTTACGATGTGGGGTTGGACGTCTTGGAGGATGCCAACCCCGGTGTCGATCCCTGGTTGCCGCCGGTGGGGCAGCGGGTCTTGATTCCCAGCCAGTATCTGCTGCCCGATGTGCCGCGGCAGGGCATTGTGGTCAATCTACCCGAACTGCGTTTGTACTATTTTCCGCCGGCCAAGGCCGGGACGCGGCGGGTGGTGATGACCTATCCGCTGGGGATAGGTTCGGAGGGGCGGGCCATCCCGGTAACCGATACTCGGGTGATACAAAAGAAAATTGATCCGCCTTGGGTAGTGCCGGCTTCCATTCTCGCCGAACATACGGCCGACGGCGATCCCTTGCCCAAGGTGGTGCCGCCCGGGCCGGACAATCCCCTGGGCAGATATGCGCTGCGTCTGGGGTTAAGCAGCTTTTTGATCCACAGCACCAATCACCCCTACAGTGTGGGGATGCGTATCAGTCACGGTTGTCTGCGCATGTATCCGGAGAACATCGAAGAGTTGTTCGGCAAGGTGGCGGTGGGGACCCGGGTGCGTATCATCAATCAGCCCTACAAGGCAGGATGGCAAGGTGGGGTTTTATACCTGGAGGCCCATCCGCCGCTGGCGGAATCGCAAACCAGCGCGACCATGAATTTGACCCCCATGGTGGTGGCGGTCACCGATGTGGCCAGACAACGGCTAAGCGATCACGCCTGGCAGGCCGCAGCGCGCATAGCAAGCCGGGGGCGTGGTATTCCCACGCCGATTTTCGCCGAAGACGCCAAGTCGGCATTGCATCACGCTGCGGTCAGGAACATGAATCCGGACCGCTGGATGGTGCAGGTGGGGGTGTTTCATGATCGGGATAAGGTGCAACACGTCACGCGAATGATGCAGAACATCGACTTGCCGGTGAAGGTCAGTTCGGTGGACGGCAACCGTTTATGTCGCATATTAGTCGGGCCATTTCCCAACCGACAGGCGGCAACGGCAACCGCCGACAAGATATCCAAAAATACCGGATTGGATAATTTTCTGGTGCCGCAGGGCCGCGACTCCGGAATCGCCTGCCAGGCCAGCAATTGACCTGGCGTTCGCCATGCCCGGATGGCCATTGGCCATCCGGGTCACAACAACACCAGGCAGCCCGTCAACGGATTAGCAGGGTGTCATGATGAAAGGCCACGCTGCACATCCCGCTACTATTTGCTCATGGCCTTCTTGAACATACGATCTGCCTTTTGCGTGGCTTCCTCGGCGGCCGACTTGGCATCGGCAGCTTCTTGTTTAGCCTGACCGGCCATGCTCTTGGCGTCGTCGGCATCAATTTGTGCCTTGTTGGCGGCCTCCAGGGCGCGGTCAGCGGTGTTCTTGGCGTCGGTGGCCATACTCTTGGCGTCGTCGGCGCTCTTCTTCGCCTCGTCGGCGGTCCTTTGCGCCTGGTCAATCGACGCCTTCAGTTCGCTGGTGGAGGCGCAGCCGCCCATCATCAAGGCGAGCACGGGCAGAGTGATTAAGGCAGTCCGTTTTAACATAGTGGCGGTCCTCTTTTCGAATTGCTGTTAGTGGTTGGGTTCTTTCCGAAAACCGGTGGACATCTCCCGGCTCATGGGAATCGATGTTTCCTTTTCCTCAGTTGGGAAACGCATGATAAGACAATCTAGTTGTAAAAGGTTTCAAAGCAGCCCTTAAAATTTTAGGGGTTATCGCCATCACTGGCAACTGAAAGTGGATAGTGTCGGAATTCCTTGGAAAGTGGGCCATGATAAGGAGCGGTGGCTTTGACAGCCTGACAAGGCTGGTACAGAATCCCTTGATGGGATCTAAAGTTATCGTGGCTATTTAATACTACACATATGGGATGAGGGGCATGGATTCTTCTAAATCCATAGGAAAATTTTTGATCTGGATAGCGGTGGCGGTGGCGGGTGCCGCAGCGGTAGGCGGCATCGCCCTGCATCGCGGTGAATCCATCAACAGCGTGTGGTTCGTTACCGCCGCCTTGTGTGTCTATGCCCTGGGCTATCGTTTCTACAGTGCCTTCGTCGCCGCCAAGGTATTGGCCTTGGACCCCACCCGCGCCACGCCGGCGGAACGCTTCAACGACGGCCACGATTACGTGCCTACCAACCGTTGGGTGGTGTTCGGCCACCACTTCGCCGCCATCGCCGGACCCGGGCCGTTGGTCGGCCCGACCCTGGCGGCGCAGTTCGGTTATTTGCCGGGCACCCTATGGATCTTGATCGGCGCGGTGTTCGGCGGCTGCGTGCAGGACTTCGTCATCCTGTTTTTCTCCACCCGCCGTGACGGTCGGTCCCTGGGCCAGATGGCCCGCGATGAATTGGGGGCGGTGGGCGGGGTGGCGGCGCTCATCGGTGTGATGATGATAATGATCATCCTCATCGCAGTGCTGGGTCTGGTGGTGGTCAACGCCATGAAACACAGCCCCTGGGGGACGTCCACCATCGCCGCCACCATCCCCATTGCGATTTTGGTCGGCCTCTATATGCGCAATCTCCGTCCCGGACGGGTGCTGGAGGGGACGTTGCTGGGTGTTGCCTTGTTGCTGTTGGCGGTGGCGGGCGGCGGTTGGGTCGATCACAATGAGATCCTGCGCAGCTGGTTCGATTTCGACGCCCCGCACTTGGCGGTGCTGGTGATCCTCTACGGCTTTTGCGCCGCGGTGTTGCCGGTGTGGTTGTTGCTGGCGCCGCGCGATTATCTTTCCACCTTCATGAAGATGGGCACCATGGCGTTGTTGTGTATCGCCATCGTGGTCCTCCATCCCGAGGTGAAGATGCCGGCCCTGACCCAATTCGTGGACGGCACCGGGCCGATCTTCGGCGGCAAGCTGGTGCCCTTCGTGTTCATCACCATCGCCTGCGGCGCGATCTCCGGCTTCCATTCACTGATCTCCTCGGGCACAACGCCCAAACTGCTCACCAACGAGAGAGATGCGCGCATGATCGGTTACGGTGGGATGATGATGGAATCCTTCGTCGCCATCATGGCGATGATCGCCGCCTGCGTGCTGGACCCCGGGGTGTTCTTCGCCATTAACAGCCCTGCCGGGGTGGTGGGCGGTGCAGCGGCGGATGCGGTGACGACCATTTCCGGATGGGGCTTCCCAGTGAGCGTGGCGCAGATGAATGCCCTGGCCCATACCATGGGCGAGGCGACCCTGTTTGCCCGCACCGGCGGTGCGCCCTCACTGGCGGTGGGGATGGCCAGCATCTTCGGCAGTGCCTTCGGTGCCGGGCTGCTGGCCATGTGGTATCACTTCGCCATCATGTTCGAGGCCTTGTTCATCCTCACCACCCTGGATGCCGGCACGCGGGTGGCGCGCTTCATGCTGCAGGACATGCTGGGCAATCTCTATAAACCGTTGGGGCGCACCGGCTGGTATCCGGGGGTGATCATGACCAGTGTGGTGGTAGTGGCGGCCTGGGGGTATTTTCTCTACATGGGGACCATTGATCCTTTGGGGGGAATTAATAGCCTGTGGCCGCTGTTCGGCATCTCCAATCAGATGTTGGCGGCCATCGCCTTGTGTGTGGCGACCACCATTCTGGTCAAGTCGGGCAAGGCGCGTTATGTGTGGGTGACCGCAGTGCCGTTGAGCTGGTTGGTGCTGATGACCAGTTGGGCCGCCATCGAAAAGTTGTTTTCGCCGGAGTTGCGGGTGGGCTTTATCGCCAAGGCCAACGAACTGTCCACGCAATTGGCCAGTGGCGCCCTGCCCCCGGACAAGGTCGCCGTTACCCAGCAGTTGATCTTCAATATTCGGGTGGATGCGGTGTTGACCATTGTCTTTCTGGTGACCACCTGGGTGTTGGTATTCGAAACGGTGCGGGTCT
>CAYWIQ010000221.1:2833-4405 GCA_964458405.1 uncultured Chromatiaceae bacterium | reverse complement strand
CCATGTTTCCACCGCGGCCGGTGGAGAGTGCTCTTCGACGGCGATACGCGCCTTAATCAAAAAGCTGGTGGCGGCCGAGAATCAGCGTAAACCGCTCAGCGACAGCAAGATCGCCTCGTTGTTGTGTGATCAAGGCATCAATGTCGCGCGCCGCACCGTGGCGAAGTACCGGGAGGCCATGGCCATCCCGCCATCCAATGAACGAAAAAGATTATTTTAATAACTTAACGAGGTAGCATGTCCATGCAAATTCAGCTCAGTGGCCAACATATAGAAATCACGCCGGCTTTACGTCAATACGTAACGGACAAGCTGGAGCGTTTATCCCGTCATTTCGATCAGGTCGGTAACGTGCATGTGGTGTTGAGTGTAGAGAAGTTACGCCACAAGGCCGAGGCGACGATCCATCTCAATCGCGGTACGGTTTTCGCGGATATCGAGGCCGACGATATGTATGCCGCTATTGACGGATTGGTGGATAAGTTGGATCGTCAGGTCAAGAAGCAGAAGGAAAAAAATACCGATTATCGCAACGGCGTTGCGAAGTGACTCTAGCGGGGTAGCGCAGTCTCACACCTAAGATGAGACGGGGGGGGTAACAATCATGCATATTGCGGAGTTCATATCGCCCGAACGGGTGATAAGACAGTCGAAGGTCACCAGCAAAAAGCGCGCCTTGGAAGAGGTCAGCGCCTTGATCGCCGGTGCGCAAGCCGATTTACCGGAAACCGAAATCTTTGATTGTCTTTTAGCGCGCGAGCGTCTCGGGAGTACCGGTATCGGCCATGGGGTTGCCATTCCCCATGGCAGACTCAAGTCCGTCAGCCGACCGGTCGCGGCCTTTGCCGTGTTGGAAAAGGGGGTGGATTTCGACGCCGCGGACGGTGCGCCGGTCGACTTGGTCTTTGCCCTCGTGGTGCCCAGTGAATCTACCGAAGAGCACTTGCAAATCCTGGCCTCCCTAGCTGCTTTGTTTAGTGATGAAGACCTACGTAACAAGATGCGGCAGGCTACCTCAAGTGAAGAAATCTATTCCCTGCTGACAGGTCAGGAAATTAGGCGTAACCGTCAAGCGGCTGCGCCATCCTAGAGGTCAACCCCAGCGGCGAGCGGGATATGGCCGGCGGGCAAAGACAATAACAACGGATGCATGACAGCAGGTTCCTACCATGAACGATGACAAGATCACTCTTCATGGGGTATTCATGGAGGTGATGCAGCTGGGGGTATTGTTGACAGGCGCCAGCGGGGTGGGTAAGAGTGAACTGGCCCTGGAACTCGTCAGTCGAGGTCATCGTTTGATCGCCGATGATACACCGGAATTCCTTCTTTCAACCGTCACCGCAGCGGTCGAGGGCCGTTGTCCCGAGATGTTGTACGATTTTCTCGAGGTGCGCGGTCTAGGTATCATCAACGTAAGGGCGATGTTCGGTAGTTCGGCCGTTATGCCGCGCGCACAACTTAACATCATCTTACGATTGCAGGATTTAGACAGTGAATGGCCCTACCCGGTTGATCGTCTCCATGCGAGCCGTGATAGTGTCGTGGTGTTGGGCATGGAGATTCCACGTA
>CAYWIQ010000221.1:0-2823 GCA_964458405.1 uncultured Chromatiaceae bacterium | reverse complement strand
AGAAGATCATCCGCGATCCCATTGGCGATTTTGCCGATCACGTTGCCGGTGGCGCCGGGGCGCAATTTGGCGATATTGGCGGAGACTGCGATTCGCAGCCATAAATTGCTTTTGACGGGTTATGATGCCGTCGCAGACTTCAGCCAACGTCAACAGTCTATTCTACAGGGTGAGTCATGAAGCTGATCGTGGTGAGTGGCTTGTCGGGATCGGGCAAGACCATTGCCTTGCAGGCGATGGAGGATATGGGCGTTTACTGTATCGATAACTTGCCGTTTAAACTGCTGCCGTCTCTGGCTAGACACCTCAAGAGTACGCCGGGCCGCTACTACAGCGAGGCCGCGGTGGGTATCGACGCCCGCAATCTGACCGACGATTTCGAAGAATTCCCTGCAATCTTGGAACAGATTCGCGCTGAAGGGATTGAGTGCGAGATTCTGTTTCTCACCGCCGACGACAGTACATTGTTGAAACGCTTTAGTGAGACCCGGCGCAAACACCCGCTTAGCGATACCAGCGTTCCTCTGCATGAGGCGATAGAGGCGGAGCGGCGTTTGCTGTCTCCGCTGGCGGCGGATGCCGACTGGCACCTTGATACCGGGTATACGAATGTCCATCAATTGCGCGCCCTGGTGCGGGAGCGCATGGGCCGCAGCGGCCACCAGACCTTGTCGTTGTTGTTTTCGTCGTTCGGTTATAAGCACGGTTTGCCGCCCGATGCCGATCTCGTCTTCGACGTGCGTTGTTTGCCTAATCCCTATTGGGAACCGCATCTCAGACCTTTGACCGGAATCGATGCGCAGGTACGGTCATTTCTGGAGCAGCAGCCGGCAGTGGGGCGTATGTTTGAAGACATTCGTAATTTCCTGGATACCTGGGTCCCGCACTTCGAGTCGGAGAATCGCAGCTACATGACGGTGGCGGTGGGCTGCACCGGCGGCTATCATCGCTCGGTCTATATGGTCGAGCGACTCGCCGCTCATTTCCGCGCCCACCGCAGTAATGTGCTGACGCGCCATCGAGAATTGTCGTAATGGTAGGATTATTGATTATTACCCATGATCACGTCGGCTCGGCCCTTTACGATACGGCCGCGCACATGTTGGGTATGTGCCCGCTCATGACCGAGGTGATGTCGGTGAAGGCGGACTGTGATCCCGACGAAATGGTCAGGCACGGCCGGGAGTTGGTGGAGAAGCTCAATAATGGTGACGGCGTACTGATACTCACCGACATGTACGGTTCGACGCCCAGTAATATCGCCGCGCGTCTGGCGGTCAATCATCAGGTGCTGGTGGTGAGCGGTATCAATTTACCCATGCTGGTGCGGATCATGAATTATCCAACCCTGGGTGTAATGGAATTGGCCCTCAAGGCGGAGGGCGGAGGGCGCGACGGCATATTTTATTGTGTTCCGGAGACATTGGGTGACGACGGTGATAAGTAGGGAAATCACTATTATTAATAAGTTGGGCCTGCATGCCCGCGCCGCCGCCAAGTTCGTGACCCTGGCGTCCTCCTTTAAAAGCGAGATACAGTTGGCGCGCGGCGAGCGGGTGGTTAATGGTAAGAGCATCATGGGCGTGATGATGCTGGCGGCCTCCAAAGGGACTGCGTTGAATTTGATCGTCGAAGGGGCGGATGAGGAACAGGCCTTGGGCGAGTTACAGCAACTGATTGATGATCGTTTTGGCGAGCCGGAATAAGGTCCTCGCGCCTCCATTTAAGTCGTTCCCGTTTCGCGAATTCTAGAATCAACTGCGTCGCTAAATGATAGCGACTGGCGGTTCCCCGGGCCGCGATCGCCAGCAGCGCTCCCAATTGCCGCGTTTTTTCCTTACACTCTCGCTGCGGGAGGCGAGGGTGACTTATGACGGAGATCCGGGAAGGCGAGGAACGCGCGGAGAATCTGCGCCGTTTCAATCAGGCGCTGGAAAGCGGGACGCTTAGTAACATCCGTCTCATGCTCAACGGCCTTCATCCGGCCGAAATCGCTCACCTGTTGGAATCGCTGCCCGCCGACAGCCGTATGATCGCCTGGGAAATGGTGGCGGCGGAGCACGAAGGCGACGTGCTGCTGCACCTCAGCGACGGGGTGCGCGCCGGTCTGATCCGCGAGATGGAGCCCCACGAGTTGTTGGCGGCCAGTGAGGGTCTGGAGACCGACGACTTGGCGGATTTCCTGCAGGATTTGCCGCGCGCGGTGGTGGCCGAGGTCCTGAATTCCATGAGCGTCCAGGACCGCCAGCGCTTGGAATCGGTGCTGCCCTATCCCGAGGATACCGCCGGCGGCTTGATGAACACCGATAGCGTCACCGTGCGCCCCGACGTCACTCTCGACGTGGTGTTGCGTTATCTGCGCCGCCGCGGCGAGATACCGGAGATGACCGACAGTCTCATCGTCGCCAAGCGCGACGACACCTATCTGGGATTGCTGCCTATCAATCGGATGTTGACCCGGGATCCGTCGCTCACCGTGGGCGAGATCATGATCAGCGATGTGGAGCCCATCGAGGCCATGATGTCGGCCAATGAGGTGGCGAGCCGCTTTGAGCAACGCGATCTGGTGTCGGCGCCGGTGGTCAACGGTCAAGGCAAACTGATGGGCCGTATCACCATCGACGATGTGGTGGATGTCATACGCCAGACGGCGGATCACTCCTTGATGAGCATGGCGGGCTTGTCCGAGGAAGAGGACCTGTTCGCCTCGGTGGCCTCCAGCAGTCGGCGCCGCGCGCTGTGGCTGGGCGTCAATCTGATCACCGCCTTGCTGGCCTCGTGGGTGATCGGTCTATTCGATGCCGCCATCGAAAAGGTGGTGGC
>CAYWIQ010000220.1:0-4422 GCA_964458405.1 uncultured Chromatiaceae bacterium | reverse complement strand
ATCACTTTTTTGTCGATGACAAGGGCCGACCGGACCTAACATTGGTGCGAGCGGGCGAGCGTTTGCGCTTGCCGGTGCCGCCGGGTATGGACGTACCGCCCTATTTGTTCGAAAGCCTCAACTTCCCGGTCCGCGAAGCGCGGCTCGACGGCTATCTCGCGGAGTTTCCCGTCGGGGCCGAAGCCTCCGAGCCGCATGCGCATCCGGGTGCCGAACTGATCTATGTGATTGTCGGAAGTCTGGAAATCGCAACCGGCGATGAAACCGTGCTGCTCGAACAGGGAGATGCGGTCTATATCGAACCGGTGCATTGGCAGACGGTGGCCAAGATCATCGCCAAAGAACGTCCTGATGCCGTGCTGCCCACTATGGGTGGACAGACCGGCTTGAATTGCGCCCTGGACCTGGCCCGGCACGGCGTCTTGGATGAGTTCGGCGTGGAACTGATCGGTGCCTCACGGGACGCCATCGATATGGCTGAGGACCGCGAGCGTTTTCGCAATGCCATGGCCGATATCGGCCTGGAGACGCCGCGTGCCGCCATCGCCCACAGTATGGAAGAGGCGCTGCAGGTGCAGGCGCAGATTGGTTTTCCCACCATCATTCGTCCGTCGTTCACCTTGGGCGGCAGCGGCGGCGGCATCGCCTACAACCGCGAAGAGTTCACCGAGATCTGCCAGCGCGGTCTGGATCTGTCGCCCACCAACGAATTGCTCATTGAGGAATCGGTGCTGGGGTGGAAAGAGTTCGAGATGGAGGTGGTGCGCGACCGCCAAGACAATTGCATCATCATCTGTTCCATCGAAAACTTCGATCCCATGGGGGTGCATACCGGCGACTCCATCACCGTGGCGCCCGCCCAGACCCTAACCGACAAGGAATACCAGATCATGCGCGATGCCTCCATCGCGGTATTGCGCAAGATCGGCGTGGACACCGGCGGCTCCAACGTACAGTTCGGTATCAACCCGCGCGACGGGCGCATGGTGATCATCGAGATGAATCCCCGTGTGTCCCGCTCCTCGGCCCTGGCCTCCAAGGCTACGGGTTTCCCCATCGCCAAAGTGGCCGCCAAACTGGCGGTGGGCTACACCCTGGATGAATTGAAGAACGATATCACCGGCGGCGTCACCCCGGCCTCCTTCGAACCCAGCATCGACTACGTGGTGACAAAGGTGCCGCGCTTCACCTTTGAGAAATTCCCGGAAGCGGATAGCACGCTCACTACCCAGATGAAATCGGTGGGCGAGGCCATGGCCATTGGCCGCACCTTCCAGGAGTCGTTGCACAAGGCGTTGCGCAGCCTGGAGACCGGCGCCGACGGTTTCAATGAAAAGGTCGATTTGGCCGCCGAGGGGGCGATGGAGGACTTGCGCCATCACATCCGGGTACCGGGGCCGGAGCGGATCTGGTACGTGGGCGATGCCTTCCGGGCCGGCATGTCATTGGAGCAAATCTTCGAACTGAGCAATATCGATCCGTGGTTTCTGGCCCAGATAGAAGAATTGATCAGGCTCGAGGAACAGATAAAGAACAACTCTTTTGAGCTTGATCTCGATGGTTTTTACAGACTCAAGCAAAAAGGTTTTTCCGACCGTCGCCTGGCAGTGCTGCTGGGTATTTCCGAGCAGGCGGTGCGCGACCAACGCCACCAACTGGGCGTGCGTCCGGTGTACAAGCGGGTGGATACCTGTGCCGCGGAATTCGCCTCCACCACCGCCTATATGTATTCCACCTATGAAGAAGAGTGCGAGGCCCAGCCCAGCGCCAGGGACAAGATCATGGTGCTGGGCGGTGGCCCCAATCGTATCGGGCAGGGCATCGAGTTCGACTATTGCTGCGTGCATGCGTCGCTGGCGCTGCGCGAGGACGGTTACGAGACCATCATGGTCAACTGTAACCCGGAAACGGTCTCCACTGATTACGATACCTCCGATCGCCTCTATTTCGAGCCGCTGACCTTGGAAGACGTACTGGAGATCGTGCAATTAGAGAAGCCTAAGGGCGTGATCGTACAGTACGGCGGCCAGACGCCGCTGAAGCTGGCTCGGGCCCTGGAGGCGGCCGGCGCACCGATTATCGGCACCACGCCGGACTCCATCGATCTGGCGGAAGACCGTGAACGTTTCCAAAAGATGATTCACAAGCTCCAGCTCGTCCAGCCGGCCAACGCCACCGCCCGTGATACCGAGGAGGCCGTGAGATTGGCGGCGGAGATTGGTTATCCCTTGGTGGTAAGGCCTTCATACGTGTTGGGCGGGCGTGCCATGGAGGTGGTGTACGGCGAAGATGGCTTGCGCCGCTACATGCGCGAGGCGGTGCAGGTTTCAAATGAGTCGCCGGTGTTATTGGATCACTTCTTGGACAACGCCGTGGAACTGGACGTCGACGCCTTATGCGACGGCGAGCAGGTCATGATCGGCGGTGTCATGGAACATATCGAACAGGCCGGTGTGCACTCCGGCGATTCCGCCTGTTCATTGCCGCCTTATACGTTGAGTGCTGATATACAAGAGCAGTTGCGGGACCAAGTGCGGAAGATGGCCAGAGAATTGAATGTGGTGGGGTTGATGAATACCCAGTTCGCCATTCAAGACGGGGTGATCTATGTCATTGAGGTCAACCCGCGTGCCTCCCGCACAGTGCCTTTCGTTTCCAAGGCCTGTGGGCTGCCCCTGGCCAAGATTGCGGCGCGTTGCATGGTGGGCAGGCGCTTGGCCGAGCAAGGCATCACCCACGAGGTAGTGCCGCCGTATTATTCGGTGAAGGAGGCGGTCTTCCCCTTCATTAAATTCCCGGGTGTGGATCCACTGCTGGGACCGGAGATGAAATCCACCGGCGAGGTGATGGGGGTGGGCCCGACCTTCGCCGAGGCCTTCGCCAAGGCGCAACTGGCGGCGGGGGTGGTGTTGCCGCGCAGTGGCAAGGCCTTTGTCAGCGTACGCGATGCCGATAAACCGCGGGTGGCGGTGATGGCGCAACTGTTGGTGGAACGGGGCTTTGAACTGTACGCCACCCAGGGAACGGCGCAGGTATTGGAGGCGGCGGGGGTGCCCTGCCAGCGCATAAATAAGGTCACCGAGGGCCGGCCGCACATCGTGGATATGATCAAGAACAACGAGGTAAGCTTGATCATCAATACCGCAGAGGGCAAGCAGGCGATCAAGGATTCATTCGCGATTCGTCGCGAGGCCCTGCTGCACAAGGTAAGCTACACTACTACTATGGCCGGTGCCGAAGCCACCACTCTGGCGCTGCAGTTCTTGGATGCGGAGGCGGTTCGGTCATTGCAACAGCTACACAAGGAAATTGCATAATGGCTAAGGTACCACTCACTGCTTTGGGCGCGGTGAAACTGCGCGAGGAATTGCAACGTCTCAAGTCCGTGGAACGGCCGCGGATCATCAACGCCATTGCCGAGGCCCGGGCCCACGGTGACTTGAAGGAGAATGCCGAATACCACGCCGCCAAGGAACAGCAGTCTTTCATCGAAGGGCGTATCAACGATATCGAGTCCCAGTTGAGCAGCGCCCAGATCATCGATGTCACCACCTTGAATCCCAATGGTAAGGTGGTGTTCGGCACCACCGTGGATCTGGTGGACGAGGAGAGCGGCGACGAAGTCACCTATCAGATCGTCGGTGACCTGGAGGCGGATATCAAGCAGAACAAGATCTCCGTCAGTTCCCCCATTGCCCGCGCCTTGATCGGCAAGGAGGAAGGCGATGTGGCGGTGGTCAAGGCGCCCGCCGGCGATCGTCACTACGAAATCATGGCGGTACGCTACATTTAAGATTGGCAAGCGAAACGAATAGACTTCCCTCACCGGCGCGATTTCATGCGACATCTCAATATCGGCGAACGGATCATCCTGACCCTGTGGGTGGGCGGATTATGGGCCATCGGTTTCCTGGCGGTGCCGGTGTTGTTTCATACCCTGGACGATCGCACTCTGGCGGGACAGCTGGCGGCGCCCATGTTCACCCTCATCAATGGTAT
Source organism: uncultured Chromatiaceae bacterium (assembly GCA_964458405.1). Classification (GTDB taxonomy): domain Bacteria; phylum Pseudomonadota; class Gammaproteobacteria; order DRLM01; family DRLM01; genus JARRQJ01. Next base: position 423 of record CAYWIQ010000220.1, on the reverse strand, counting down.
CGGTTTGGCCTGCGGCGCCTTGCTGCTTTTAAGCGCGGCCATGGGTGAGGGACGCGCCTGGTACCGCAGCTGGCGGGTCGGCGTGATCGCCATCATGATGGCAGGCATGGCGGTGATTCTGTTCGTCATTCAACCGCAGATGGCAGCCCTCAAAGTACAGGTGGCGCCGGGTGGGACCTTGGGCCCACAGTTCGGGCGCCTGCACGGCATTTCTTCCGCCATCTATCTATTGGTGAGCGTGTTGGGATTGTTGCTGGTGGCGGCGTCAGGGCGGCGTGAGAGCGCGTCGTGAGTTGAGAGTCTTAACTTAGTTAGCTAAGCGATTTAAAACTCACCACAAAGACGCGAAGGACGCAGAGAGACAGTTGTTGAAAAACCTTTGCGCTCTTCGCGTCTTTGCGGTGAATGAGTATTTAAAGAGTT
>CAYWIQ010000219.1:1108-4440 GCA_964458405.1 uncultured Chromatiaceae bacterium | reverse complement strand
AAAAGACCTAGGCGGTTCATTTCCTGCGCTTTGAGCTCACGCCGCAAATGGTCGCGGCCGCCAAAGCGGGGGACGCGATCGCTATGGGTATCGACCTACCGGCCTATCAGCACGCGCTGGAGCCTTTGCCGGACAACATGCGAGCGGCATTGATACAAGACCTCGCATGAAGACCGGGGCTTTACGCGGTCGATGCAGCCGCGTAGTGCCGTCGCCGCTGATAAAACCCCAGGATTGCTAGCCCTCCGCCTAACAATAAAAGGCTGGTAGGTTCGTCGACGGTGTTGACTACCGGCCCGGGATCATTGGAGGCGGGGATGTTGGCCGCTGATAATGTATTGCGTGGCGTAGGCGGCAATAGCAGCGCGAAATCCAGTGCGTTGTCGTTGCTGTCGGTCAATCCGCCGCCCAAGCGTGCCGCAGATTTGGTATTCGAAAGCCCGGATACGGCGGCACCTCCTTCGTTGCATACACCCGATCCATATCCGACAAGGTCAAGGATAAACGTACTCAGACAATCGCTGGGTCCCGTTAGCAAGGTTTGCGAGTTTACCAAGGCAATATTTCCGGAAGAGGCGCTGAGATTGATCGTATCCATCTTGTCGGGGGCGGGTAAGGCCGTAGTTCCGTTCGAACCGCTCGCTTCCTGGATTAAATAATAGTGATAGGGATCGAGTGTCCCGGAGAGATCGGTTTCGTGCCATGTCGTACCCTTACGGGAGGCATATTGAACGGAGAATCCGCTCAGGTCCGCTGTCGATGCCGAGTTATTGAAGAGTTCGATGAAGTCATTGATAAACAACGAGCCGCTATTGCCGCCGCCCCCGTAAATCTGGCTGATGACCAGGGCATTCCCCGTGGGGCTGAAGCAAAGCGTAGTGAAAATAATGAAGGCGCTGCAAAACGCACGCAGCTTATAGGCAAGTCCGTCCATGGCTTTTCCTTATGCTGATCGTGAATGAGTTACTCACACCGCAGTCCATCCGTTGGACTACAGTAGTCTTTGACTATAGTTGATGACTTGCTATAGGGCAAGCGACTTTGTCCTACATCAAAATTAATAGATGGCTTTGCTCGGGTGTAGGACGGAAATTCTTGTCCGAAAACGGTTTTTAGCGCAGCCGCTACGGCGAATGAAAATCATATATAATCAACGCCTTTTAGATGGCAGAGAGGAACGAAGACGGGCGATGAGCACTGTTTATGATGCAAACGCAATCGAGGTGTTGACCGGTTTGGAGCCGGTGCGCAAGCGCCCCGGCATGTATACCGACACCAGTCGCCCCAATCATCTCGCTCAAGAGGTGGTAGACAACAGCGTGGACGAGGCCATCGCCGGCCACGCCAAGCGCATCGAGGTCACCCTTTACAAGGACGGCTCGTTGGAGGTGAAGGACGACGGTCGCGGTATGCCGGTGGACGTCCATCCCGGCGAAAAGGTGTCGGGTGTGGAAGTGATCCTCACCCGTTTACATGCCGGCGGCAAGTTCTCCAACAAGAATTACCGTTTCTCCGGCGGTCTGCACGGTGTCGGGGTGTCGGTGGTCAACGCCCTGTCCAAGCATCTCGAAATTTGGGTGCGGCGCGGCGGCAAGGAATACAACATGGCCTTTTCCGGCGGCGAAAAGAAATCCGAATTGGAAGAGGTGGGGCAGGTCGGCAAGAACAACACCGGCACCACGGTGCGCTTCTGGCCCGATCCCAAATATTTCGATACCGCGAAATTCCTTGTCAGCAAACTCAAACACGCGCTGCGCGCCAAGGCGGTGTTATGCCCGGGCCTGCTGGTCAAATTTTTCGATGAAGCCGACGGTGAGCGGGAAGAATGGCATTACCAGGCCGGCTTGCGCGATTACTTGCTCGAAGCGGTTCAGGACAGTGAGTTGTTGCCCGAGGACCCTTTCGTCGGGGCGATGGAAGGGCAACAGGAAACCGCCGAGTGGGCGGTGGTGTGGTTGCCGGCGGGCGGGGAATTGGTGGCGGAAAGCTACGTCAATTTGATTCCCACCGCCCAGGGCGGAACCCACGTCAACGGCCTGCGCACCGGCTTGACCGATGCGGTGCGTGAGTTCTGTGAATTCCGTAACCTGCTGCCGCGCGGCGTGCGGTTGGCGCCGGAGGATGTGTGGGAACGCTGCGGCTACATCCTTTCGGTGAAGATGACCGATCCCCAATTCAGCGGTCAAACCAAGGAACGCTTGTCGTCGCGGGAATGCGCGCCATTCGTCTCGGGCATCGTCAAGGACGCCTTCAGTCTATGGCTTAACCATCATATCGAGGACGGCGAGCGTATCGCGCTGTATGCGATCAATAACGCCCAGGCGCGGTTACGCGCCGGCAAGCAGGTGGTGCGCAAAAAGGTAACGGCCGGTCCCGCCTTACCCGGTAAATTGTCGGATTGCAGTTCCCAGGATCTGTCGCGTACCGAATTGTTTCTGGTGGAGGGCGATTCCGCCGGCGGCTCGGCCAAACAGGCCCGTAACCGCGACTTTCAGGCGGTGATGCCGCTGCGCGGCAAGATCCTCAATACCTGGGAGGTCAATCCCGGCGAGGTATTGAGTTCGCAAGAGGTAAACGATATCGCCCTAGCCATCGGCGTGGAGCCAGGTTCCAACGAACTACAGGGATTACGTTACGGCAAGATCTGCATCCTGGCCGACGCCGATTCCGACGGCGCCCATATTGCGACGTTGTTGTGTGCCTTGTTCCTGCGTCACTTCAGGCCACTGGTCATGGCCGGGCATATCTATGTGGCCATGCCGCCCCTCTATCGCATCGACGTTGGTAAGGACGTGTTTTATGCCCTGGACGACAGCGAAAAGCAGGGTGTGCTCGACCGCATCTCAGCGGAGAAGCTCAGGGGAAAGATCAACGTGCAACGCTTCAAGGGTCTGGGGGAAATGAATCCTCTGCAGCTGCGCGAAACCACCATGGACCCCGACACCCGGCGGCTGGTGCAGCTTGCAGTGGAAGCGGGCGACGATACCGACGTGTTGTTGGACATGCTGCTGGCCAAACGCCGCGCCGCCGATCGCCGCGAGTGGTTGGAACGCAAAGGGAATCTCGCCGAGGTCTAGCGGCGTAGCGCGGAAAACGATGGGAAGAGAAAATGGCTATTGTTGGAGATATTAATCACGAGGGCGTCGAGCGCCTGCCGTTAAAGCACTTCACCGAGAAGGCCTACCTGGATTATTCCATGTACGTGATCTTGGATCGCGCCTTGCCTCATATCGGTGACGGCTTGAAACCGGTGCAGCGGCGTATCGTCTATGCCATGTCGGAGTTGGGGCTCAACGCGGCGGCCAAGTATAAAAAATCCGCGCGTACCGTGG
>CAYWIQ010000219.1:0-1098 GCA_964458405.1 uncultured Chromatiaceae bacterium | reverse complement strand
GTTTGTCTGCCGCGGCGAAATACAAAAAGTCGGCGCGCACCGTCGGCGACGTGCTGGGTAAGTTTCATCCCCACGGCGATAGTGCCTGCTACGAGGCCATGGTGCTCATGGCACAGCCGTTCTCCTATCGCTATCCCCTGGTGGACGGCCAAGGGAATTGGGGTTCTCCTGATGATCCGAAGTCCTTTGCCGCGATGCGTTACACCGAATCGCGTCTGGCCCGCTATGCTGAGGTGCTGCTGAGTGAATTGGGTCAGGGTACGGTGGAGTGGGTACCCAATTTCGACGGTACCCTCGACGAACCGGCGTTGTTGCCGGCGCGCCTGCCCAATGTGCTGCTCAACGGCGCCACCGGCATCGCGGTGGGCATGGCCACCGATATTCCACCGCACAACGCCCGCGAGGTGGCCAGCGCCTGTATCCGTTTGTTGGAAGACCCTAAGGCCACTGTGGCCGACCTATGTGAGCACGTGTTGGGTCCCGATTATCCCACCGAGGCCGAGATTATTACCTCGCGCGAGGAATTGTTGCAGATGTACGAGAGCGGTAATGGTTCGGTGCGTCTGCGTGCCCGCTACGAGATTGAAGACGGCGATATCGTTATCAGCGCCTTGCCTTACCAGGTGTCGGGCGGCAAGATCCTGGAACAGATTGCGGCGCAAATGACCGCTAAGAAGCTGCCCATGGTCGAGGATCTGCGCGACGAATCCGATCACGAAAATCCCACCCGCTTGGTGATCATCACCCGTTCCAACCGTGTCGATACGGCGGCCGTGATGTCCCATTTGTTTGCCACCACCGATCTGGAGCGCAGCTACCGGGTCAATTTCAACGTCATAGGACTCGACGGCCGGCCGCGGGTGAAAAGCCTGCGGGATCTATTGTCCGAGTGGTTGGTGTTCCGTACCGACACCGTGCGTCGTCGTCTGCAGTATCGATTGGATAAAGTGCTTGCCCGCCTGCATATCCTCGACGGTTTGTTGATCGCCTATCTCAACATCGACGAGGTTATTCATATTATCCGTACCGAAGACGAGCCCAAGCAGGTATTGATGGCACGCTATAGATTGAGTGACATCCAGGCCGATGCCATTCTCG
>CAYWIQ010000218.1:0-4450 GCA_964458405.1 uncultured Chromatiaceae bacterium | reverse complement strand
GCAATTTCCTGAAGCACGGCGAAGGTACCCAAACCGCGGTTGGCATGGTCCGGATCAAAAAAGGTATATACCGCGGACAGACCGTGGACCAGGCGGTCGATCACCGCCACCGCCACTAACCGGCGGTGCAGCCGAAATTCATAACACCAGGTGTCGCTCCAACTGCTCAACAAAAACTCCCGGTAGCGCTCGGGTTGAGTGACGTCCATATCGCCGCCGGCATGGCGGCTGCTGATGTAGCGACGGTAGAGGATGAAGTGTTCCTCGCGAAAATCCGCGGGGATGATATTGATATCAAGATCCTGGTTGCGCCGCCAGGTCCTTTGCTGACTGCGTGATGCCTGGAAAGTCAGGGTTGGAATCCGCGCCGGTTGGCATTCCCGGCAGGCATTGCAGCGGGGACGATACACATATTCACCACTGCGGCGGAATCCCACATCCACCAGCTGACTGTACAACCGTGTGTCGATACGTTGAGACGGATCTATGAATTGGGTGATGGCCTCCCGGCCATCAAGGTAGGCGCAGGGGTGGGGGGGGCTGGCATACAGCCTGACGGTGCGTCCGTTCTCCTCCCTGGAAGCCTGTCCATCGCTCTTTTTCATCACCATTGCCCCCAAACCTCCGGTGGTGACGCTATATCGCAGTAACGATTCAAACTATCGATAAATTCACGGCGGGGTATGGCGCATGCACCCAAACTCTCCAAATGCGCGGAGGCAACTTGGCAATCAATGAGCGCGTAATCCCGCTGCCGGAGGTGTTCCACCAATCTGACGAAGGCAACCTTGGACGCATCATCGCGCTGGGAGAACATGGATTCACCAAAAAAGACCTTGCCCAAGGCGAGGCCGTAAAGACCGCCTACCAACTCGCCTTGGTACCAGCTTTCCACCGAATGCGCCAAACCTAGATCATGCAAATGGCAGTAAGCTTCCACCATTTCCGCAGTGAGCCAGGTGCCACCGCCGCTGCGGCGTGGCGCGGCGCAATATTCAATGACCCGACGAAACGCCTTATCCGCCGTAACGCTATATAGGTCTTTGTTAAGGGTCTTGCGCAGGCTGCGTGATATCTTCAGATTTTGGGGATAGAGAATACTGCGTGGATCGGGAGACCACCATAAGATGGGTTGATCATCGCTGTACCAAGGGAAAATGCCTTGGCGATAGGCGCGAATTAACCGCCGTGGCGACAAATCACCGCCAATGGCCAGCAAGCCATCGGGTTCCTGGAGGGCGGACTCTACATCCGGAAACGGCGCTTCAGGGTCATACGGATCCAACCACCGCAAAGGAGAGGAGGCCACCATCATCGCGCCCGATCAAGTGTCGGCGGGTTTCTTGTAGGGGGCATGACGTGCCAACTCTTTCATATGGTATCGCATCTGTTCCCGCTCCCGCTCCAAAGAGATGCCGATCGCCCGTTGAAAGATCGGGTCGGCGAGCCAGTGCATCGAATAAGTGGGCGTAGGAACAAAGCCTCTGCTGATCTTGTGCTCCCCTTGGGCGCCGGGCTCGTAACGCTTAAGGCCCTGTTCTATGCAGTATTCGATCCCGGTGTAATAACATAGTTCGAAGTGGAGGCTATGGAAATCGTCCGATGCGCCCCAATAACGGCCATACAAAGTGTCTGCTCCGCGCAAGCTGAGGGCGGCCGCCACATATTCCCCACGGTAGCGTGCCAACGCCAGCACTATATTTTCGGGCATGGTGCGGCCCAAGTCATGAAAGAACTCTTTTGTTAAGGGTACGAAACCGCTCTTGCGCAACACCGTGCCGTAATAAAAACGGTAAAAGACATCCCAGAGTTCGGAATCCAGCGCATCCCCTTCAAGTACCACAATCTCAATACCGGCTTCTTCAACTCGCCGCCGCTCACGTTTGACCTTCTTGCGCTTGTCGGCGGTGAATGTACTGAGAAAGGATTCGAAATCACTGTAATCATGATTTTGCCAATGGTATTGGCAGCCGAGACGTAATAGAAATTCCCGGGACTCGAGAAAGTCTTGCGCGGCCTGCAATAATGCTGATTTTATATTGGCTTCCGAAGGAGAGGAGGGCACCAGGAAACGCGGCCCCGTGGCCGGTGTATACGGGATGGCGCTTATGATCTTGGGGTAATAGGCCTTACTATTGCGCTCATAGGCCTCTGCCCATCCGAAATCGAATACGAATTCCCCCCAAGAATGATGTTTGAGGTAGAGCGGCAACGCCCCTGTAATTTGATCTTCCTCCATTGCCAACAGATGGCAAGGCGTCCAACCGGTTTCCGGCGCCACACAGCCGCTACGCTCCATTGCCGCCAAAAACTCGTGCTTTATAAATGGGTTATGCTGATTTGTTAAAGCATTCCAAGACTGAGGATTGACATCATCGATGCGAGTCAAAGGCATTATACGCATGACGTTATTGTATATCCTTGTCCAAAAACGGCGTTAGGGCAACACCATCTATTTTATCCAAAGACAAAGTAGGCATAATGCATCTGAATGGGTTTTCCAGCAATTCAAATCTTTATCAGGCAGGGGATAGATGATGTCAGGCTTGGTTCAAAGCATAACAGGAATTTTATGCGCAATAACAATGTTTCTCTTCCCGTTCGCTGTCACCGCTAGCCCCACTGCCGCAGAAATAATCCATAAATCCAATGAGGTCGGTGGCGGCGATGACAGTATATCGCGCTTGAGTTTCACCATTGAGCGGCCCGGCAAAGAGCCAAGGAAATTGGTTTATTCCATGGTGTGGAAGGACTACGGCGGGCGTGGCGGCGTCGATGATAAGGTGATTTTTTTTAACGAATACCCACCCGATGATAAAGGCAAATCCTTCATGATATGGATGTACAAGCATAAGAAGGATGATGCCTGGATGTACCTGCCGGAGCTGCGTATGGTGCGCAAAATAACTCATGAGGAGCATCACGGCCATAGCGACGAGGAAGACGATTTCTCGCATTCGGTGTTGACCCGCATGGACTTGATGCCGAGAGATCCTGATTTGGACGATCATACCCTATTGCAAAACCAGGAACTGAACGGTCACCGCGATTACGTCGTGGAGAGTGTACCCAAGAAAGTCAATCCAAATTATCCCTATCAAAAAGTACGGCGCTGGATCACTCAAGACAATTTTCTCCCTGAGCGCATCGACTACTTCGGGGTATCGGGCACCCCTATCAAGCGTCAAACCATAGAGTGGCAAAAAGTGGATAACTTATGGGTTTGGCGGCGGGTGGTAGGAGAGAATCTTGTTACCAACGAACGCACCGAACTGGACATTTCCGACATCAAATTGAATTCAGGGCTTACGGATGAGGTCTTCTCGGCGCGCACCCTGCGGCTGGGAAAAGACAGCATAATGCAATGATACGTATAATTTGCGCTGCACGCTTCTTTGGGTTAGTTAATCGGCGTTGTTATTTATTTCCGGCCAGGCTGTCCAGATAACGCTCCGCATCCAACGCCGCCATGCAGCCGGTGCCCGCTGAGGTGACCGCTTGCCGATAGATGTGATCGGCAACGTCGCCGGCGGCGAATACCCCCGGAATACTAGTAGCCGTGGCATTGCCGCCGTTGCCGGCGTTGACCTGGATGTAGCCGCCACTCATCTCCAGTTGTCCTTCGAAAATACCCGTATTGGGGGCGTGGCCGATGGCGATGAACACGCCATGCACCGCGATCTCACGGCTCGAGCCGTCGTTACCCTTGAGTCGCAGACCGGTAACACCGTTCTGATCACCCAGCACTTCATCTAGGTTGTGATTCCAAACGATCTCCACGTTGCCGTTTTCGGCCTTATCCATCAGCTGGTCGATGAGAATCTTCTCCGCCTTGAAGCCATCGCGTCTATGGACGACCGTCACCTTGTCGGCAATATTCGACAAGTACAAAGCCTCTTCGACAGCGGTATTGCCGCCGCCGATCACCGCCACAGCTTGATTCTTGTAAAAGAAGCCGTCACAAGTTGCGCAGGCGGACACACCACGCCCCTTGAAATCCTCCTCCGACTCCAATCCCAGGTATTTGGCCGTGGCGCCGGTGGCGATGATCAGGGCATCGCAGCTGTATGCGCCCGCATCGCCATTGAGGCGGAAGGGATGTTGTTGGAGATTAACACTGTTAATGTGATCAAAAACGATCTCGGTACCAAAGCGCTCGGCATGGCGTTGCATCCGCTCCATCAGCTCAGGGCCCTGCACACCCTCGGCGTCGCCGGGCCAGTTGTCCACGTCGGTAGTGGTGGTCAGCTGACCGCCTTGCTGCAGCCCGGTGACCAGGACCGGATTGAGATTGGCGCGCGCCGCGTATACGGCGGCGGTATAACCGGCAGGGCCGGAACCCAAGATCAACAAACGGCAGTGTTTGATATCGCTCATGCTAATGCTCTAGTCCTTTTTGTCGGCCAGGAAGGGCACCGCGGGCGCGGTGGGAAGGCCGCTCATGTTACGC
>CAYWIQ010000217.1:0-4457 GCA_964458405.1 uncultured Chromatiaceae bacterium | reverse complement strand
GGCATGATCCGCAAGCTCGCCGCCGGGCTCTACACCTGGCTGCCCCTGGGCCTGCGCGTGCTGCGCAAGGTGGAGCGGATCGTACGCGAGGAGATGGATGCCGCCGGGGCCCAGGAAGTGTTGATGCCGGCGGTGCAGCCCGCCGAACTGTGGCAGGAATCGGGACGCTGGGAACAATACGGCCCCGAATTGCTGCGGCTGCGCGACCGCCACGACCGCGAATTCTGTTTCGGCCCCACCCACGAAGAGGTCATCACCGATTTGATCCGCCGCGAGATCCGCTCCTATAAGCAGCTGCCGGCCAACTTCTATCAGATTCAAACCAAGTTCCGCGACGAGATCCGGCCGCGCTTCGGGGTGATGCGCGCCCGGGAATTTCTGATGAAGGACGCCTACTCCTTTCATCTCGATCAGGCCTCGTTGCAAGACACCTATGATCTGATGTACCGCACCTACACCCGCATCTTCACCCGCCTCGGCTTGGAATTCCGAGCGGTACGCGCCGATACCGGCAGTATCGGCGGGAGCGGCTCCCATGAATTCCATGTGCTTGCCGCCTCGGGCGAGGACGCCATCGCCTTTTCCAGCGACAGCGATTATGCGGCCAACGTGGAACTGGCCGAGGCGCTGGCGCCCGCCACAGCGCGTCCCGCACCGACGCAGAGCATGACTACCGTCGCCACCCCCGGGCAACACACCATTGCCGAACTCAGCGCCTTCCTGAGCATCCCGGCCCAAGGTTGCCTCAAGACCCTGCTGGTGCAAGGCAATGACGGCATCGTCGCCCTGGTGCTGCGCGGCGATCACGAACTCAACACCATCAAGGCGGAGAAACTCCCCGAGGTGGCAACGCCCTTGACCTTCGCCACCCCCGAGCAAATCCGCCAGGCCGCCAACTGTGACGCCGGCTCCCTGGGACCGGTGGGTTTGAACATCCCGGTGATCGCCGATCGCAGCGCCGTCCAGCTCGCCGATTTCGTGTGCGGCGCCAATAAGGACGGCGAACACCTCACCGGCGTCAACTGGGGACGTGATCTGCCCGAACCCCAAGTCGCCGATCTGCGCAACGTGATCGACGGCGACCCTAGCCCCGACGGTCAAGGCACGCTGGCCATCAAGCGCGGCATCGAGGTCGGGCACATCTTCCAACTCGGCGCCAAATACAGTGAGGCCATGAACGCCACCTGCCTGGACGACGGCGGCCAAGCGGTGATCATGACCATGGGCTGTTACGGCATCGGCGTGTCGCGGGTAGTGGCCTCCGCCATTGAACAAAACTACGACGACAACGGCATTATTTGGCCCGACGCCATCGCCCCCTTCCAAGTGGTATTGATCCCGATGAACATGCACAAGTCCCAGCGCCTGCGAACCGCCGCCGAAGAACTCTATCAGCGCTTAAAGGATACCGGCATTGACGTGTTGTTCGACGATCGCAAGGAACGCGCCGGCGTGATGTTCGCCGACATGGATCTCATCGGCATCCCCCACCGCTTGGTGTTGGGAGAACGGGGACTGGACAAGGGTGAAATCGAATATAAGCCGCGGCGCGCAGCGGAGACCCGTAACATCGCCATCGCCGATGTCGTGGACGTTCTCCAATCGACATTGAAACCAAACTAAGTCCGCGGCAACAGCGGTTCTATCCTTGAGTCTCAGTGTTGCGGCAAGTATTGCTGCTGTTCGATGATGTGCTGGCGCCTGGAGAATTCATCCTGTTGCTGGCGGATAACATCGAGCTGTTGCCGCATATGCTCCATGGCATCTTGTTGTTGTTTGAGCATGGCATCTAACCGCCTCATCATCCCGGTCAGTTGCCTTTTTTCCGCCGCCGTCGGGGCGTGATCGAGATTCTGAATGATACCCATGGTCTCTTTGATCATGGCAATCAATTCTTCGGTCACACTCTGGTACTGCCTGGCCGACGTTGTAGCGCCGGTATCTTCAGACCCGGCCCACACCGTGGCGGACAACCACCACGACATCGCCAACATCACACCCATCCACGTCCGGCCTGCTTTCATGGATCGATCTCCTAGCTTCATCCAACGACAACCCGTAAGCGATTAGCAACTTACCCCTGATGGATAAAAATTAGACCATCGAATTCGAGTGCAATTCACCGTTCAATCGATGGTGAACCCAGCCGGGGCTTCCACCTCCACAACTTGGCCGTCAACCGCCGTTACCCTCGCGCTGGGCGGCCCCTGCCACAACCATGCGCACAGGGCATCCACCGCTTCCGGGCTGCCGCAGGCCAACACCTCGACCCGGCCATCGGCCAGATTACGCGCATATCCCGTTACAACCAGCTCCCGAGCCCGCCGTTGGGTGGCGCCGCGATAATACACGCCCTGCACCCGGCCGCTCACCCAACACCGCCTGCATACCGTCATTGATTCATCCCCATCGCCGTTTCCCCTGGAGCAACCCGCTTCAGCCCAATGTGTAAAATCATAACGCAACCCGCATACCGATCGCGCCTATCGAACCGACCATGCATTTGGCTACAATAGCGGGGTTTTTCCCTGCGGCGGAGCATTGCCCCAACCTCCCCCGACAGATCACCACCAGCAATGACCAGAGGCCGCATCATGACAACCGACACCCGCAATGAACGAGACAGCCTGGGCGACTTCCCGGTGCCGGCCGACGCCTGGTACGGTGCGCAAACGGCACGTGCCGTCGCCAACTTCCCCATCAGCGGCCGCCGGCCCGATCCGGATTTCGTCATGGCCCACGTACGTGTCAAACGCGCGGCGGCGGTCGCCAACCACCGGGCGGGCGCCTTGGATAAGACATTGTGCGAAGCCATCACCGCCGCCTGCGATCGCATCCTCGCCGGCGAATATCTGGATCAGTTCGTGGTGGACCGCTTTCAAGCCGGTGCCGGCACCAGTCATAACATGAACAGCAACGAGGTCATCGCCAACCTCGCCAACGTGGCCCTGGGCGGCGAACGCGGCGCCTACCAACCGGTGAATCCCAATGATCATGTCAACATGGGCCAGAGCACCAACGACACCATCCCCACCGCCATCCGCCTGGCGGCACTCGCCAAACTGCCGCGCCTCATCGCCGCGGTGGAGGCCATGGCTGCGGAATACGCCCGCCTCGGCCAACAGGAAGAGGATACCGTCAAGAGCGGCCGCACCCATTTGCAGGACGCGGTCCCCACCACCCTGGGCCGCGAATTCAACGCCTACGCCTGGACCTTGCAGCGCTGCGCCCGGCGCCTGCAAGACGGCCGCGATCCGCTGTGCGAGATCGGATTGGGCGGCAGCGCCGCTGGCACCGGCCTCAACACCGCGCCCGATTATCCACGTTTGGCGGCGGCGGAACTGGCACGGCTCAGCGGTGAACCCATCCGACCCGCCGCCGACCTGGCGGCCCAGATGCAATCCATGGCCGATCTCCAGCGCTTTTCGTCGACCATCCGCGACCTGGCCCTGGAACTCACCCGTATCAGCAACGATATGCGCTTACTGGCCTCGGGGCCGCGCACCGGCATCGGCGAGATTCTATTACCCGCGGTGCAACCCGGTTCCAGCATCATGCCCGGCAAGGTCAACCCGGTGATGTTCGAGATGCTCAACCAGGTGTGTTATCAGGTGCTGGGCCAAGACGCGGCCATCGCCGCCATGACTCAGGCCGGGCAATTGGAATTGAACGTTATGATGCCGGCCCTGGGTTCGGCGCTGTTCGACGCCATGGAGTGGTTGAGCAACGCCCTCAACGCCGCCACCGAGCGCAACCTCAAAGGACTCAAGGTGGATCGCGAACGCTGCAGGGAATTCCTCCACGCCAGCGTGGGACTCGCTACCCTGCTCAATACCCGCATCGGCTACAGCGCGGCGGCGGAGATCGCCAAGGAATCGGAAAAGACCCACCGCCCGGTGCGCGACATCGTGGCGGCGCGCGGCTTGATGAGCGGAGATGAATTCGACGCCTTGGTATTACAGGCGGCGCGCGACGGAGTAATTTGACGGCGCCGGCAGCGGTGACGTTAGGGGGTGCCTTCGAGGAACTTTTTATCCAGGGCCTTCAGGTCACCGCCCGCCTTCTCGCGGCGAATCGCGTATTGCACCGCCGCATCCACCGCCGCCTTATCGGGATTGAGCAGAATAATGAGTTTCTGGCCTAGCCTAAGATTATCCGCATCGTGAATGCGCTCCCGGTTGCTGCGCAGGATCAAGGGCCACATCAATCCGTTGCCGTACACCGAAGGTTTCGCTGCGATCCGCCAAAGATTATCACCCCGCTGCACTGTGTACTGCTTGGTGCGCGCTACCGGCGGCATGGTGTGAACCTCCGCCATGATATAATCGGCGAGGTTATAGGATTTCTGTCCTTCGCCTTGCTGATAGGCCTGTTCGGCGCGACGCAGGGCCTCCCGTTGCAAGCCGCTCATGCGCGCTTCCGAACGACGCGCCTCTTCCAATAACGGCTTTGCCTTA
>CAYWIQ010000216.1:0-4476 GCA_964458405.1 uncultured Chromatiaceae bacterium | reverse complement strand
TATGCTGCGCCGCGCCTTCGCCCAAATCGAATTTGGTCCTGGGGACTTTAAACAAGTCTTCTTCGAATTTCGGCAGTTGACCGGTGCCACGCAGGCTGTCGCTGTTCACCAGATAAGGCACGTAGGTCTCACTGTAGCCGTGCTCACCGGTATGCAAATCCAACATGAACTGGATCAGGGCGCGGTGCAGCCGCGCCAGCGGCCCGCTCATGACCGAGAAACGTGCTCCGGTGATCTTGGCGGCGGTCTCGAAATCCAGCAGGCCCAGCTGTTCGCCCAGGTCGACGTGGTCTTTGGGCGTAAAATCGAACGTACGCGGTTCACCCCAGCGACGCACTTCCACGTTGTCGTTCTCGTCCTTCCCCGTCGGTACCGAATCGTGGGGTATATTGGGGACCCCCAACAAGATATCGTTGAGTTCCGTTTGCAGTGCCTCGAGACGGGCCTCGCCCTGTTTTAGTTCATCACCGAGTTTGGCGACTTCCGCCATCAGCGGCGCAATATCCTCTCCGGCGGCCTTGGCCTTGCCGATGGCCTTGGAACGGGTGTTACGCTCGTTCTGCAGCGCTTGGGTGCGCACCTGTACTTCTTTGCGCTCCGCTTCCAAGGCGGCGATGCGTGCGGTGTCCAATTTGAATCCGCGGGCGGCGAGCCGCGCAGCGGTCTCATCCAACTGGCTACGGATCAATCTGGGATCAAGCATGTACTACCCTTTCTTCATTTATCGTCATTGTTATCGTCATCTTCATTCACATAGGCCGCCCAATGGATAATATGGCCCGGTTTGATGGAGGTATGGATGTGCTCGATGATACTGGATACCTTGTCGGGTGCATCGAAAAATTCCACCACCACCGGCAAATCCAGCGACAGGTCGATCAGTCGCGCCGAATGCACCTCACCCGACGGCCCGAATCCGGAAATGCCGCGAAACACCGTTACGCCTTTGACCTTTTCCCAGTCATGCAAACGGCGCAACAGGCTCTCCAGCTGACCTTCTTTCTCGCTGAGGTAGATGCGTACCACCGTTACTTCTTGCGTCTTCATATCCGTCTCCCCGTCGCTACGCCCAGCCACACCGCGATTAGACACAGGCTGACGCTCACTATGACATTCAACAGCGCCTTGATGCTTTCGCCGTCTTCAAAGAGGGCGAAGGTCTCCATGGAAAAGGTGGAGAACGTGGTGAAGGCCCCCAACATGCCGATCAGAAACACGGCGCGCCACTCCACCGATACCGCCAGGCGCTCGACCAGCATGACGTACAAGAATCCCATCAGCAATGATCCCAGCACGTTCACCAGCAAGGTGCCGTAGGGAAAACCGCGCCCTACCAGCTGGTGCATTCCGGTGGAGGCCAGATAACGCAACACCGCACCGATGGATCCCCCCAGGGCAATAGCCAGAATATGTTTCACAACCGTTACCTCAATTATTGATTCGTTACGAAGATCATCAAGGCAAATTTCAAGCCAGTCAGGATGGGATATCCGGGGGGTATCGCCTGGCGGCGGTTCGCCAAGCCCTTATCGGCCGTTTTGCGTTTATCCGTTTTTCTTGTCCAATGCCCGTAATTGCGCCAGTTTTTCGGCGATCTTGATCTCCAAACCACGTTGTACAGGATGATAATACACTCGTTCCCCCAGTTCCTCCGGAAAATAGCGCTCTCCGGCGGCGTAGGCGTTCGGTTCATCGTGGGCATAGCGATATTGCTTGCCGTAGCCCAGATCTTTCATCAACCGGGTCGGGGCGTTGCGCAGATGCAGCGGCACCGCCAGTGAGCCGCTGTCGCGTGCGTCCTGCTTGGCGGCGGCAAAGGCGGTATAGACGGCGTTGCTTTTGGCGGCACAGGCCAGATAGGTCACGGCCTGGGCGATGGCTAATTCCCCTTCCGGGCTGCCGAGGCGTTCCTGGACGTCCCAGGCATTGAGCGCCAACTCCAAGGCGCGGGGATCGGCGTTGCCGATGTCCTCGCTGGCCATGCGCACCACGCGACGCGCGATGTAGACCGGGTCGCAGCCGCCATCCAACATACGCGCCAACCAGTACAGGGCGGCATCCGGGGCGGACCCGCGCACTGATTTGTGCAATGCCGAAATCTGATCGTAAAAGGCCTCTCCGCCCTTGTCGAAGCGCCGCGGCGTCCCCCCCGCCAATACCTCAGCCAACAAGTCCTCATCGATGCAATTTCGACCCTGGGCCGCGGCATAGCCGGCGGCGATCTCCAGATAATTGAGGGCCCGGCGGGCATCGCCATCGGCGGCCGTGGCGAGACGCGTCCGCAACGCTTCAGCGATCTCCAGACCCTGGCCGCCCAGACCACGTTCCTCATCCGTCAAGGCCCGATCGATCACCCGCACCAGTTCTTCCGCGCTCAGGGAACGCAGTACGTACACCCGTGCACGGGACAGTAAGGCGTTATTGAGTTCAAAAGACGGATTTTCCGTGGTGGCGCCGATGAGCGTGACCGTGCCGTCTTCGACGTAGGGAAGAAAGGCATCCTGTTGCGATTTATTGAAGCGATGCACCTCGTCGACGAACAACACCGTGGCCCTGCCGTGGGCGCTGCGCGCCTGCTTGGCCTGCTCCACTGCGGCGCGCACCTCCTTCACGCCGGACAGAACCGCGGACAGGCTGAGAAACTGGGCGTCAACACGGCGCGCCATAAGCCTCGCCAGCGTGGTCTTGCCGGTGCCGGGCGGGCCCCACAACACCATGGAATGGAGACGGCCCTTCTCGATCGCAACGCGCAGCGGCTTGCCGGGATCCAGCAGGTGGGTCTGTCCGGCGAATTCATCCAAGTCGCGGGGCCGCATGCGATCGGCCAGCGGCTGACCGCTTATGTCCTGCGCCGTGAAAAGATCGTCACTCAAGGGCGCTTGAATCTCCTATCACATCCACACCCGGCGGCGGCGTGAATTTAAATAAAGAGGCCGCCAGCTTCGGATTGCGTTGAACATGGCTGAATGTCAGACGGGTGGTATGGCCGAAGTTATCCATCAATTCCATGCTCCGAAGATTGTGTTGATCGAATCCCAACCGGATATGTTCAAAGCTGGTGTTCTTTTCGCGGGGCGTCAGTTCCACCCATTCCAGGTTATCGATGGCACCAATCTCGGTGACCGTAAAGTTGCTGTTCAAGGCATCACCACTGCTTAGCAACTGCGCCGGCACGTTGCCCGCCGCCTCGTCCAAACTTTTGACCGTTACCTGCTCCAACTCGCTGTCATAGAGCCATACCTTTTTGTTGTTGGCCACGATAAGTTGCTTGTAGGGTGAGGTGTAGTCCCAATGAAATTTACCCGGGCGCTGGATGGCGAAACTGCCTTGAGCATGCTGGCTGATGTGATTGTGATCATCGAAGGTGGTTTGGGTAAAGTCACCCTGCAATGACTGGACATCTTTAAAAAAGGCGTGCATGCGGTCCAGCGCCACGCCGGCGTGAACAGAATAGGGCATCAAGCCGCTCAGCAGCGCCACGGCAAAAATAAGTTGTCTGTGCAATTTCATTCTCGGTTCGCGTCGATCAGTCAATTATTGCAAGGAGTGAGTTAGGATGGGGAGAACATCCCAGGGATAGAGCCTCAGTCTTCCGGCGGCGGGGGCGCCAACACCTCGCGCATGCCGTTGCTCTGCAGCGGACCGACCACGCCAGCGCTCTCCATTTGCTCCACCATGCGCGCCGCACGGTTGTAACCGATCTTGAAACGACGCTGAACCGCCGATACCGAGGCCCGCCGGCTCTGGGTAACCAGCGCCACTGCTTGGTCATAGAGGGGATCGTTTTCGATATTGTTGTCACCCTCGCCAAGGAAACCCCCGCCGCCGCCGTTACCGTCACCGGCGTCACCCTCCAGAATCTCATCGAGGTACTGGGGCTCACCCTTCTGTTTGAGATCGGCCACCACCTTGTGCACTTCCTGATCGGCAACGAAGGCGCCATGGATCCGCACCGGCACCCCGGTGCCCGGCGCCATATACAGCATGTCGCCGTGTCCCAACAGCTGCTCTGCGCCCATCTGGTCGAGGATGGTGCGGGAATCAATCTTGGAGGAGACCTGGAAGGCGATGCGCGTCGGGATGTTGGCCTTGATCAGGCCGGTGATAACGTCCACCGATGGCCGCTGGGTGGCCAATATCAAATGAATCCCCGCAGCGCGGGCCTTTTGCGCCAGGCGAGCAATGAGTTCCTCCACCTTCTTGCCCACCAGCATCATCATGTCGGCCAGTTCGTCGATGACCACCACAATGAACGGTAGGTGTTCCAGGCTGGGCGCGGTCTGCCCTTCCACCGGTTTAAACAAGGGATCGGGAATGGGTTTGCCGGCGTCGGCGGCCTCCTTGACCTTGCGGTTGTAACCGGCCATGTTGCGCACACCCAAAGCCGACATCAGTCTGTAACGGCGATCCATCTCCGCCACACACCAGCGCAACGCGTTGGCCGCCTCCTTCATGTCGGTAACCACCGGCGCCAAA
>CAYWIQ010000215.1:0-4537 GCA_964458405.1 uncultured Chromatiaceae bacterium | reverse complement strand
TATTCCGGTGGATCGTTTGATGTCGCAGTTGGAAGAGGCGGGATCATCGATCAAATCCGTGGATCAGGCCATAAGCGATAAGGAAAAGGTTGAGTTGCTCAACTATCTGCGTCGTACTCACGGTGCCGCGGAGGTACCCGCTATCGCTGAGCCCAAAAAGGTTACCCTCAAACGACGTACCGTGAGCGAACTCAGACAATCGGGTCCGCAAGGTAAAAATAAGACGGTAAATGTAGAGGTGCGCAAGCGCAGGACTTATGTCAAGCGCAGCGTGGCCAACGCCGATGAGGTCGCGCGTCTTGAATCGCAGATGGCGGAGCGCGCCCGTCAGGAAGCCGAAGAACAGGCCAAGTTGCAGGAGGAGAATCGCCGTCGCGCCGAGGAAGAGCAACGTCGTGCCGCCGAAGAGGCGCGTCTCGAAGAAGAGCGTCGGCGTTTGGCCGAGGAGGAAGAGGCGCGCCGCCGCGCCGAGGAAGAGGCTCGTAAAAACGCCGCGACCCAGGTCAAGCCGGAGGCTGTCGCTCCAGAGGCGGCTCCAGCACCGGAAAAGAAAGAGAAAAAGCGTCATTCAAAGGATAAGGATCGCGAAGAACGTTTCAGCAAATATGGTCGTCAAGAGTTGCACCTTGCCTCGGAGAAGGTCGGCAAACGCAAAAAGACCAAGGCATCGCGCGACAAGGATCTTTCGGTCAGCGGTTCCGCCAAGCACGGTTTCGAGAAGCCCACCGCGCCTGTGGTGCGCGAAGTCAGTATTCCTGAAACCATTACTGTGGCCGAACTCGCCCAGAAAATGTCGGTCAAGGCCGCCGAGTTGATCAAATTCATGATGAAACTTGGCAGCATGGTCACGATCAACCAGGTGTTGGATCAGGCTACCGCGACCCTGGTGGTGGAGGAAATGGGCCACATTCCTAAACCCTTGCAGGAAAATGCCCTGGAAGAGTCGCTGATTCAAAGTGGTGAGGCCAGCGGCGACTTGGAACCGCGCGCGCCGGTAGTCACCATTATGGGCCATGTCGACCATGGCAAGACCTCGCTTCTGGACTATATACGCAGGACCAAGGTGGCATCCGGAGAGGCGGGTGGCATAACCCAGCATATTGGCGCCTACCACGTGAAGACCGACAAGGGGATGATCACCTTTCTCGATACGCCGGGCCACGAGGCGTTCACCGCCATGCGCGCCCGCGGCGCCAAGGTCACCGACATCGTGGTGTTGGTGGTGGCCGCCGACGACGGTGTTATGCCCCAGACCATTGAAGCCGTGCAGCATTCCAAGGCGGCGGGGGTCCCCATGGTGGTGGCGGTCAACAAGATCGACAAGCCCGAAGCCGAAGCGGACCGCGTTAAACAGGAACTGGTCGGCCACGAGGTCGTGCCCGAGGAATGGGGCGGTGATGTGATGTTTAAGCATGTCTCCGCCAAGACCGGCGAAGGCGTCGATGATCTATTGGATGCCATTTTGCTGCAGGCCGAAGTGATGGAGCTGAAGGCGGTGAAAGACGCGCCGGCCTCCGGTGTGGTTGTGGAATCCACGTTGGATAAGGGCCGCGGTCCGGTAGCCACTATCCTGGTGCAAAGCGGTACCCTGCGTAAGGGCGAGGTATTGCTCACCGGCCATGAATACGGGCGGGTGCGCGCCATGTTGGATGAGAACGGCCAGCAGGTGGAAGAAGCCGGTCCCTCCATGCCGGTGGTGGTGCTGGGGCTATCGGGTACGCCCAACGCTGGTGATTCCGCCGTGGTGGTGGCCGAGGAACGCAAGGCCAGGGAGATTGCCACGCTCCGCGAAGGCAAGACCCGTGACGTGGAACGGGCGCGGCAACAGGGCGCCAAGCTGGAGAATATGTTCTCGCAAATGGAGCAGGGTGAGGTCAATGTCCTCAATTTGGTGGTGAAGGCCGATGTGCAGGGCTCCATGGAGGCCTTGCGTGAATCCCTCGCCAAGCTGTCCACCGACGAGGTGCAAGTCAAGCTGGTAACCAGTGGAGTGGGCGGCATTAATGAGTCGGACGTCAACTTGGCCATCGCTTCCGGGGCGGTGGTGGTCGGTTTCAATGTGCGTGCCGATGCCGCCGCGCGCCGCGGCGCCGAGGAGCGCGGTGTCGAGATCCGTTATTACAGCGTGATCTATGATGTCATCGACGATGTGAAGAACGCCTTGTCGGGAATGTTGTCGCCGGAGATCAAAGAGCAGATCGTCGGCCTCGCCGAGGTGCGCGACGTGTTCCGGTCACCCAAGATCGGCGCGATCGCGGGGTGTTTGGTGGTGGAAGGTACCGTCAAACGCAACAACCCCATTCGCGTGCTGCGCGATAACGTGGTCATTTATGAAGGCAAGCTCGAGTCGTTGCGCCGCTTCAAGGACGACGTTAACGAGGTGCGCGCCGGTACGGAATGCGGTATCGGTGTGAAGGATTACAACGACGTGAAGCCCGGAGATCAGATCGAGGTCTACGAACGTATCGAGGTGGCCCGCCAAATCTAGTCGTCATGCCCGGCGGATGCCCGATGGCGAGTGGAAAAGCAGCGCGATTTGACGGTGATCCTCTAACGGTACAACGGCGGGCAAACACATGGTTCAAGAATTCAGCCGAACCCAACGGGTGAGCGGTCAAATACAGCGAGAATTGGCGCAGATTATCCAACAGGAGCTGCGCGACCCCCGCTTGGGCATGGTGACCATATCGGCGGTGGAGGTGTCCAAGGACATGACCCACGCCAAGGTGTTTATCACCCTCATGAATCCCGACCAGGACGTGCAGGCGACCCTCAAGGTGTTGAAGAAGGCCTCGGGTTTCCTGCGTCGCGCCCTAGGTAAACGGATCATGTTGCGGGTTTTGCCCGAATTGCATTTCGTCTACGACAGTTCCATTGACGAAGGCACGCGCATCTCCGCCCTGCTGGACGCGGTGGCGGCGGAACGTGAAGACAACCAAGATTGAAAGTCACTAAGATGCGCCGAAACGACTTGCGGGATGTCAATGGGATCGTGTTACTGGACAAACCGGCGGAGATGACCTCCAATGCGGCGCTGCAAACTGTCAAACGCCTTTATCGCGCCCGAAAGGCAGGGCATACCGGCAGTTTGGATC
Source organism: uncultured Chromatiaceae bacterium (assembly GCA_964458405.1). Taxonomy (GTDB): domain Bacteria; phylum Pseudomonadota; class Gammaproteobacteria; order DRLM01; family DRLM01; genus JARRQJ01. Next base: position 1,442 of record CAYWIQ010000215.1, on the reverse strand, counting down.
CCCTGGCGACTGGATTACTGCCGTTGTGTTTCGGTAATGCTACCAAGGTTTCGGCGTTCCTCCTGGACGCGGACAAGTCTTACCGCGTTAAGGTCAAATTGGGCGTTAAGACCACCACCGGCGATACCGAGGGTGAGATCATCGTCAAACGACCGGTTACGGACATCGATCCCGATGTCTTGAATGCAGTGCTGCTCCGTTTTACCGGTTCGATAGAACAGATTCCGCCCATGCATTCGGCGATTAAGCATCAGGGACAGCCCTTGTACAAACTGGCGCGTCAAGGCATCGAGGTGGAGCGTAAGGCCCGTGCCGTGGTTATCCACGAGCTACACTTAGTGGGCTTGGAAGGGGATGTACTGGATCTCGAGGTGTCCTGCTCCAAGGGGACTTACATCCGAACCCTGGCGGAGGACATCGGTGAGGCCTTGGGGATGGGGGCTCACGTCATTGCCCTGCGACGGACCGCCACGGGACCGTTTACCGCTGGGCAAATGGTGACCCTGGCGCAACTGGAAGCCGCCGCCGAGGACGATACCCTGGAGACATTGTTGCTCCCCATAGAGGCCGCCTTGGCGAATTGGCCGGAGGTGTGTCTCAGCGAGGATCTGGCCTTCTACCTGCGGCAAGGCCAGGCGGTTTTTGTTCCCCGGGCGCCCACCCAGGGCTGGGTCAAGCTCCGTACCGCCGATCGGCGTTTTCTGGGGGTGGGGCGCGTCCTTGACGACGGGCGGGTCGCTCCAAAACGCTTGTTAAGCGGGTTGGGCGGATAAGTGGATGAAGAAACGCAGGATATGGCCGGATGGAGTTCGGGGCTCCCTACCGGCCGCCGGCGCGGGATAACCTTGTGTGATTACTAGGTTAATGGGTAAAATACGCCCTCTTTTTAGACCGATTATTATTTGGAGTTGTGAATGTCACTGAATACCGAAGCCACTCAGCAGATCATCAAGGACTATCAACGTAGTCCCGGTGATACCGGCTCGCCTGAAGTGCAGGTTGCCTTGTTGTCTGCTCGTATCAATCAATTGTCGGAGCATTTCAAGTCACATGCCAAGGATCATCACTCGCGGCAGGGGCTGTTGCGGATGGTCAGTGCGCGACGCAATCTTCTGGATTACCTGAAGCGCCATGACACCGAACGTTATCGCACCCTGGTGTCCCGTCTCGGTCTGCGTCGTTGATAATGGAGCCATGCTCTTCGCGAGCATCGCTGCACTGCCGGACCACGAATGGTCCGGTGTTTTGTTTGTCCGCCGGTCTAACCTCATTTCTCAAATCCAGTTTGTAAGGAAGCGCTTGTGACGCCCATAAAGACAGAATTCCAATACGGTGATCATACGGTCACCATCGAAACCAATGAAGTCGCGCGCCAGGCCAGCGGCGCCGTCATGATCAGCATGGGAGATACCGTGGTGATGGTGACCGCCGTCGGTATCAAA
>CAYWIQ010000214.1:0-4556 GCA_964458405.1 uncultured Chromatiaceae bacterium | reverse complement strand
GCAATGCCCTTGTTATTCACACCGGCATAGCCGGTGGTTTCGGGCATTAAATGACGTCAAAGGAATTAATCGGAGACTCCTTAAAATAGTGCCGCAGTGAACCCCATCAATCTCCCCCGGCTCCCACGCCTTTCACGGCCATCTCAATCACCATAACCGCTTCTCTATGCGCCAACACCGCGGCGGGATCACGTTGCAGGGCGCGGTAGTAATTGCCGGCAAAGCCTACGCCGTCCTCCGCGGGGACCAACAAGCCGCGCGTTTCAATCAGCAACGCGCGGCCGTCGTCCTCCGCCGTCGGCTCGTCGCCATCGAACAATTCATCGATGCGCACCACCCGTTCGGAGATGGCGTGCAGCCAGGCGAACTGTGGGTGTTCAATGACCAGCTTAAGTAATTCACCGGCCGTCACCCGGCCATATTCCCGCTCATAGGCAATGCGTTCGATATCCAACAATACCTTGTGGAGATGCAGCAAGGCCTTGTGCACGTCACGTAAATGGCGTTGTGTGGATTGCCTCATAGGATGAACTCCACAGTATTTGGATGCATTCAGTGCGAGTATATCTCTCTTTGAACCGCCTTGGATTCGCTGCCGACGCTTAACGGACCGCTGCCGTACACTACTACGTAGAGCAGGCCGCCCATCATCGACACGTTCTTCATAAAATGGATCATCTGATCCTGGGCCTGTTCGGCCGGCACCGCCCAAAAATTATGGAACAACAGCGCCGTCATGGCGGTGAACACCAGCATGGCCGCGGCGGCCCAGCGCGCCTTCCAACCGATCACCAGCAATATGCCACCGCCCAATTCGATCAGGATCGCCGCAATCGCCGCCAACTGCGGCATTGGCAAGCCCTTGCTGGCGATATAGCCCACCGTGCCCTCGAAACCGGTCACCTTGCCGATGCCAGCGAAGATAAAGATAAAGGCAATCAAGATCCGCCCGACCACCGGGCCATAACGATGTAATGTATTTTCCATTTCGTTTCTCCTCAATGTGAAAACTAAAAAATTAAAATCCCAATCAGGCCTGCCGGACGATGCGCCCCATGCGCCCGTTCTGATAATCGGCCATGGCCCGATTGATCTCCGTGCGGCTGTTCATGACGAAGGGGCCGTAGCCCACCACCGGTTCGGCGATAGGCTGACCGTTGAGCACCAGCAGCGTGGTGTCTGGGTCGGCGGCAACGCTGAAGCCGTCGCCGTCACGCTCCAATACTGCGATGTGGGCTTCGCCCACCTGCTCACCGTCATGCAGTTGGATGCCGCCGCGCAGTACGAATACGGCGGTGGTGAACCCTTCAGGTACGGTGAACTTTGCCTTGCCTCCGGCCCGCAGACGCACGTCCCAGATATTCATGGGCGTGAAGGTGCGCGCCGGGCCGCTATGGCCGGCGTAGTCGCCGGCGATCACCCGCAACGTGCCGGCACCGTCCGCCAATTCCACGTCAGGGATCTGGGCAGCGGTGATGGGCTGATAGGCTGGCGGCGTCAACTTGTCCTTGGCCGGCAGATTCACCCACAGTTGAATCACCTCGAACAGACCGCCGCGCTCGGCGAAATCGGCACCGTGAAATTCCTCATGCACGATACCGCCGCCCGCCGTCATCCATTGCACATCGCCGGGACCGATGACACCTCCACCGCCCGACGAATCGCGGTGCTCCACCTCGCCGGAATAGACGATGGTCACCGTCTCGAAACCGCGATGGGGATGCTCACCCACACCGCGTCGTTGCGTAGTGGGCGGAAATTCCACCGGTCCGGCGTAATCCAGCAACAGAAACGGTGACAGTGCATCGCTCCTATCGTTGTAACTGAAGATACTGCGCACCGGGAAACCGTCACCCACCCAATGCCCAGTCTCCTGATTTTGTATAAAGGCGAGTTTCTTCATGGCACGTCCTCCTTTGTCCCATAGATTTGCACGTAAAGATGATGACGCCATTGTCATCACGCCGCCTTGAGTAATTGATCTATCTCTTTGTGCGCCGCGGCCACCGCCCGGTCGCGCAGCTCGGACATATTGACACCCTCGGCGCGGACCACGCTGATATCGGCAATGCCGGCAAAACCCAAGGCCACTTTCAAATAGCTCTCTTGATGATCCATGACCTGTCCCGGTGAACCCTCGGAGTACACGCCGCCGCGCGAGGACACGATCACCGCCCGCTTGCCGGTCGCCAACCCCACCGGCCCGTTTTCGGTGTATTGGAAGGTACGACCCTTCACCAAAACCCGATCCAACCAGGCCTTGAGCTGAGAGGGAATGGAAAAGTTGTACATGGGGGTCCCTATCACAATGACGTCCGCGGTCAAGAACTCGCCGAGCAGGGCCTCGCCCAGGGCGGCCTGATCACGCTGCAGTGGGCTGTGCTGGGCGGGGTCGATAAACCCCGCGCCCAGGATCTCGGCAGACAGGTGGTCGGGGGTGTCCACTGCCAAGTCGCGGTAGATGACTTCCACCCCTGGATAGGCCTGCCGCCATTGATCGACCACCGTCTGGCTTAGTTGCCGGGATACTGAATTGTCACTCAATATGCTTGAATCAATATGCAATAGTTTCATGTACGTTCTCCTGATCCGTTTAAGCTTCTTCGGGGAGGTCTACCGGCGCTTATCGCCCTTTACAACGTCCCCCCTGGCGATTAATGTTATAAAATGCATTAATAAATGATTAGACCCCTTAAATAGGAATCACTGTGATGTCAGAAGCAACAATAATCCCGATAGCGGGACACGCCGCCGAAGCCGGCATACCGGATCTCAACGATCTCTACCTCTTCGCTTTGGTTGTGGAAAAGGACAGCTTTACCGCCGCCGGCCGGGCAGCCGGCCTGACCACCTCGCGGGTCAGCCGCCGCATCGCCGCCCTGGAAGAACGCCTGGGAATAACGCTGTTGCACCGCACCACCCGCAAGCTGACCCTGACGACCGTCGGCGAGCTCTACTACCAACATTGCCAGGCCATGGTCAGTGAGGCGGCCGCAGCGGCGGAGGTGGTGGAACAGATCCAGGCCATTCCTCGCGGGCGGGTACGCGTCACCTGCCCCACCCTGACGGCACAAGCGGTGCTGGGACCGATCATCACCGACTTCATGCAACGCTATCCCGAGGTGCGCGTCTCACTGACGGCCACCGACCGCCTGGTGGATCTGGTCGACGAAGGATTCGACGTGGCGATCCGTTTTCGCGCCGCGCCGCTGGAGGATTCCAATATGGTGGCCCGCTCCCTGGGGGAAAGCCGCGCTTATTTAGTCGCCAGCCCCGCCTTTCTCGAACACCACGGCCACCCGGCCCGGCCCGCCGACTTGGCGGGGCTGGCCAGTCTGGGCAAGAGCCGTCACGATACCGCCTACGCTTGGCATCTGATCGACGGCAACGGCCACACCACCGTCATCCCCCATCAGCCGGTGCTGGACGCCGATGATTGGCTGGTGATCAAACAGGCCGCGCTGCAAGGGCTGGGGGTAGCGGCCATACCGAACGAGTTATGCCAAACCGAAATCGCAGCGGGTGAACTGGAGATCATTCTCCCCGACTGGCAACTACCCAGCGTCACCCTGCATATCGTCTATACCTCACGGCGGGGACTGATCCCGGCGGTGCGCACTTTCATAGACTTTGCCACGGAACGGTTGACCGCGGCGTGCACCAACGAAGGCCACGGCCAATAAGATCCACCGGCAAACGATTACGGAGCTGACGCTACATGCCAGCCATGAAAATGAGAAATGAGATCAACGATTACGATCAGGCGAACACATTGACCTGAGTGCCCCGCACAGCGCTCGCCGATTGATCCGCACCTCCGCTTCCATTGTATGTGGCGGAGGAGGTTCCGGAACGCCCGGTAGCCTCATTGGCCGACGACTGATGCGCTTCGATCTGTTTGACGCGTTGCTGATCGACGCTTATCTTATCCGACAATTCCTGGATATGGGCCTTGCCCTCCAGGGTCTTGGCCGAGACGCAATTGACGCAATCGGATAACTGGTGCTGATAACGGGCGATCTCGGCACGCAGTGCAGCCCGCGACGGCTGGCCGCCGCCGACAGCTATTGACACATTTGATCCGATCGCAACTGTCATCTGGGCATACCATCAAGATTACCTACCCTCAAATAATAACGACCGAATCGAGTCAAGCATTTAGCACCCTAACGTCGGTAACGGTGGGCAAAGCGGATTAAGCCGTATTATCATAGCGTCACGAGACACTCAAACCGGCTTTGAACATGAGCAACAACAGACAACGCAAAAAGGGCCAACTCAAGGACCTCGATCCCACGGACGACTCTTGGGGCGCCAAACCCAACGACAACTTCGGCTACACCTCGGAAGAGGAGCGCCGCGCCAACCGCGGGCTCGAAGACTGGGAAATGCTCGACCGAATGTCCGACTCACAGCCGGGAGTCTTTGCCTGGTTACACACCGTGGCCGGCGCGGTGGTAGCCGGCGTGCTGGTATTTGCCGTGTCCGCCTACGCCATCTACTACTTCACCTATCACTATGGCACAGTGCTGTTCAAAAATTGGCATTGGTTTTAA
>CAYWIQ010000213.1:0-4559 GCA_964458405.1 uncultured Chromatiaceae bacterium | reverse complement strand
GCATCAGCCTCAAGAAGGGCTGTTATACCGGCCAGGAAATCGTGGCGCGCACCCATTACCTAGGCAAGCTGAAGCGGCGCATGTACCGACTGCATTGTCCGGCCGGCGAACCCCCTTCTCCGGCAACACCTATTTACAATACCGAGCAGCGCGCCGATGAAAGCGTGGGCAGTGTGGTAGCGGCGCAGGCGGCAGCGGAGGGCGGCACCGCCGTATTGGCGGTCTTGCAAACCGAGGCGACGACCCATGGCGGCTTGCGCCTAGGTGGCGTTGATGGTTCGCCATGTACACTGCAAACCTTACCGTATGACTTGGAAGTCCCGGGAAATTAATCCATTTTTTGGATCTTATTGGAAAATTTGTCGAATCTGCCGTTAAATTAACGTAATGCCGGACCCCGGAACTTTTCCATATGGATTTAGAAAAGAAATTTCTCTCGGATTTCCTCAGTGATCTCAATGCCAACCGCGTGGTGCTGCCGACCTTGCCGGAGGTGGCCATGCAGGTTCGTAATGCCGTCGGCGATCCCCAGACCAACGCCACCAAGATCGAACGACTCATCAATAGCGACCCGGCGTTATCGGCCAAACTGTTGAAGGTCGTGAACAGCCCCGCCTACCGCGGGTCGGAACCCATTACCCATCTGCGTATGGCAATCACGCGACTCGGCTCCAACATGATCCGCAATCTGGCCACCAGCCTGGTTATGGAACAGCTTTATCAGGGGTCCTCCACCGACACCATCAAGCAACACTTAAAGACCTTATGGCTGCACAGCACCCAGGTGGCCGCCCTCAGTCATGTCATTGCCAGGCGCTATACAAAGTTAAAGCCTGATGAGGCCATGCTCGCCGGTCTGATTCACGATATCGGCAAGCTACCCGTCCTCAACCGCGTAAGCTTGTTTCCGGAATTACTAAACGACGACGAAAAACTGCTTGGTGTCATGCAGCGTCTGCACACCATGATAGGTCCCGCCGTCCTGGATGAGTGGGGATTCGCCCGCGATCTGGTCATCGTTTCCGCCGAACACGAGGATATCTATCAGACCCGCGGCGGTCAGGTGGATTACGTCGACGTGGTCATCGTCGCCAATCTTCACAGTTATTTGGGTTCCGATCATCCCCATGCCAAGATCAATTGGGATGAGGTACCGGCCTTCGCCAAGCTTGGCATGACCCCTGAAGAAAGTTTCACCGCCATGGAGGAGGCACGCGGGGAGACGCGTGAAATACAGGGTATACTCGCGGGAGCGGCGTAGCCGCCTACTGTATTTCCTCACCCTCCATCGACTTATGACCCCGACCAAATCTCCCTTGTCAGCCGCCCTCCTGTTCGCGATCTTCGGCCTACTGTTGGCGCCGGCCTGTCACGCCGAATGGTACAAGGAAGAACGCGCCATCATGGGCACCTCCATCGTCGCCGAGGTGTGGAGCAATGACGCCGACCGCGCCCGCAAAGGTATCGAAGCGGTCATGCAGGAGATGCATCGCATCGATGATCTCATGAGCCCATTCAAAGCGGACAGTGAACTCTCTCGGGTGAATCGCGATGCCGCCGACCATCCGGTCAAGATCAGCCGCGAATTGTTCAATCTCATCGAACGTTCCCTATACTTTTCGCGCATCTCCCACGGGGCCTTTGATATCACGTTTTCCAGCGTCGGCTATATGTATGATTATCGCAAAGGCATCGCCCCTACCGACCAACAGATCAAGGAGGCGCTGCCGGGCATCAATTACCGCCATCTCATCCTCGATCGCGACGCCTCCACCATTAAATTCATGCGCAAGGGTACTCGCATCGATCTGGGGGGTATCGCCAAGGGCTACGCCGTGGACAATTGCATCGCCATCCTGGCCAAGATGGGATTTTCGGAGGCCCTGGTAACCGCCGGCGGCGACAGCAGGATCCTGGGCGACAAAAACGGCAAGCCGTGGATGACGGGCATACGCGATCCACGCCACAAAGGTAAATCGGCGGTGGTCATCCCCTTGAGCAATACCGCGATCTCAACCTCGGGTGATTACGAGCGCTATTTCATGCGCGGCGGGAAACGCTTTCACCATATCCTCAATCCCAAGACCGGGAAGTCGGTACATGATACCCACAGCGCCAGCGTCATCGGCCCTGACGCCACCACCACGGATGCCTTGTCGACCACCCTCTTCGTCCTGGGCTGGCAAAAGGCCATGAAATTAGTGGCAAGCCTGCCCGGTATCGATGCGGTGATCATCGACAGCAAAGGCAAAATGCATTATTCAGCCGGATTGGAACCGCCCCATAGGGCCACTCCCTAAGCCTTCGCCAGAAGCGTGCTCAGCATCTTAGGTTATCGTTCCGCTCACAATCGGCGCAAACGCCGTCAAACTGTCCATTAGGCTGGCGCTGCCTAGACCATGCTTGGGAAACAGGGTTGTAAATTTATTCTGTTCGCCATGCAAGGCCATGTAATTGAGGATCACCGTTTCCACCAGCAGATTGACATTGTTGGCCGCCGGGCTGGATGCCGTCTCCACCGAACCGTCGGAACGGAAATAGCCGATTTGCTGCGTCAGCGCCTGGGGTCGGGTGCCGGGATTGTAGACCAGAAAAAATGAGGCGGCGGTGGAAGAATTATCACCCGTCCATACCCCTTTGCCCCTGCCGTCCACGGAATTGTCGACACTGCCGTTGCTGGCCAAGGAACCGTCACTGAAAACGTAGAGCATTAAGGGCACGCCGACCCGCGCCGCATACTCCAGACACGCCCCCATGCAGCGGCCGGCACGCAGATCTCGCAATTCACCGGTCGAACGGTTCCCGGTATGGTAATCGAATCCCCCCATGGAAATCGTGCCGGCGCCGGCAAAGCCGTTGATCACCAGTTTCATCACCGCGGCTGTCTTACGGAATTCGGCGTCGCCATCATATTCCGCCTGAGTAAAGATACCACTGGGTCCCACGACATCGGTATCGAGATCCGGATTCAAGGTCGCCGGGTTGCCGTAGCGGTCCACCAGATCGGCGCTCTTGACGTAGCCGCATCTCACCAATTCTTTGACGTCGGCGTCATCACTCAGTTTGGTGTTTACCCGCGCCAGCTTCATGTCGCTGATGCGCTGGATGGATTCCATCACCGCCACGGCATCCGCCTGACTCAGCAATCCGACCAATTTTCCGGTATCCACCAGGCCGGTAACGTCGCTGGGACGGTCGATCTTGGTCGGTCTCACCGAAGGATCTATCATCGCTACCGGCGCCATGGAATTACCGCCGGAATCCGAATTGCGCGAACCGATCAGAGTGAGCAATGCGCCGTCGGCACCCGCCGTATGGATGCCGTACATGGGATTATGGGGATTGTTGGCGGTATCATTATCGGAAAGCGCCGGGATTACCGCGCCATTGACAAAGGCGCGGTGCGCGGGACTGAGCCTCTCTAAAATGCCCCGTAAAAATGCGCTATCGGAATGAAACGCCAACCCCAATTCGGTATTGACGAAACTCCCCGCGGCCATCGGCGCCATATCGCCGGGCAGACCCAGCTTGCTGTAGCCGGCGCTGGTGAGAAAATCCATCTGCCCGCCCTGCTTACCGACCAGGACATTGGAACCGGCGATATTGGCGCCGCCGGCCAGATCAAAGCAGATGAAAGGGATCTTGCCCGCACCCTGCACCGCCAAGCCGCACATCGTCTTAAGCGCATCGATATCCGGCGACAAGGCCGCCTGCGCCAACCTGGGCGCCGAGAATAGCGCGCTCAGTATCGACGGCATCATGACCGCCCCCATACCGGCCCGCATCCCCAGCGCCAAAAAGTCGCGGCGGCTGGTGGGACGCTCGTGACCTTCATGTAATAGCGGTGCATCCAGCGGTAATGGTTTGGAGGGCTTTGCCATTGTTGATCTCCTGAATCTTCTATGAACGGCCTATTGCAGCAAGAGCGCGCTGCTGCCCAAGACAGCGGAGCACATCGCCTTGACTATGGTCCTGGTACGTACCGCATCGCAACCGGCCGGACAGGATGCCGTCAACCGATCGAAAAGGTTTTTGCTATTGGTCGATGCCGGCCCGATCAATTCCGTCTTGATATCACCCGTTATCGGCTGTGTGTTCAAATTGGTGCCTACCATATTATTCACCAGGGCATCGACAATCTGATTCTTTTGCGCCGAATCACCGCTGCCAAATGCCGTCGAGACATCGCCGTTGAAGTCGAAGCCGGCGCCGAAGAATGCAGTACGCAGCGACGAATCTTCCACCATCTCGTTGCAATAATCGATGGACAATTGCGCCACCGCTACCTGATGGGCGGAGAGGAAGCCGCGGATATTTTCCACGTTAGGCAATTGCTGTTTGATGGTATCGAAGGTGCTTTTGATATTGGTATTGGTTGTACTGACGCCCGTCACTGCCGCCATGGAGGCGTTGATTTCGTCAAAGGTGCGCAGACCGATATCCGATACCGGTGTCCCGACCACCGGCGGCAGCGGCGTCAAGGTCGAGGAATCGGTGACCACGTTGGAATGATCGCCCAATTGCTCAAAACTCAGAAAGAACTCGTCGGCATCGGCGAG
>CAYWIQ010000212.1:0-4565 GCA_964458405.1 uncultured Chromatiaceae bacterium | reverse complement strand
CGTGACCGCCGGCCTGGGTCCCTGGTTCGATCGAGGGTGACCTGATGATCCCGGCCTTGAAACACTACGCCAAGAGCCTGCTGCTGTGGGAGCTGCTCAAGGGCATGCGCCTGACCGGCAGGCACCTGTTCTCGAGAAAGATCACCGTGCAGTATCCGGAGGAGAAGACCCCGCAGTCACCGCGCTTCCGCGGCTTGCATGCGTTACGCCGCTATCCCAACGGTGAGGAGCGCTGCATCGCCTGTAAGTTGTGTGAGGCGGTGTGTCCGGCCCTGGCGATCACCATCGAGTCGGAACAGCGTGCTGACGGTACACGGCGCACCACCCGCTACGACATCGATTTGTTTAAGTGTATTTATTGCGGCTTCTGCGAGGAGTCGTGTCCGGTGGATTCCATCGTCGAGACCCGCATCTTCGAATATCACTTTGAGAAGCGCGGCGAGAACATTATGAACAAGCAGGACCTGCTCGCCGTGGGGGATAAATACGAGAAACAGATTGCAGCGGACCGCGCCCAGGACGCGGCATATCGCTAAACAACAAGACATATAAAGGACTCGGTATAACAACTATGGGCATTGAAGCGATTCTGTTCTATTTCTTTGCCGCCATCCTGGTGGCGGCGGCTACCGCCGTGATTACCGTGCGTAATCCGGTGCATGCCGTGCTGTTCCTGGTACTTGCGTTCTTCACCAGCGCGGCGCTGTGGTTGCTGCTGGAGGCGGAATTTCTGGCCATTGCCCTGGTGCTGGTGTACGTCGGCGCGGTGATGGTGTTGTTCCTATTTGTGGTGATGATGTTGGATATCAATCTCGCGCCGCTGCGTGAAGGATTTATGAGGTATCTACCGGTGGGCGCGGTGGTGGCAGGGGTGATGTTCGTTGAGATGGTGATCGTGGTGGGCGCCAAGCGTTTCGGCTTCGACAGTTATGGTGAGGGCCTGAAACACGCCGCCGACTACAGTAATACTAAGGAGCTGGGCGGGGTGCTGTACACGGTATACGTCTATCCCTTCGAAATCGCCGCGGCGATCCTACTGGTAGCGATCGTTGCCGCCATTGCCTTGACTATGCGTCGCCGTCCCCAGACCAAGTATCAGGATCCGGCGCAGCAAGTGATGATTAAGCGCAACGAGCGGGTGCGCCTGGTAAAAATGGCTGCGGAAAAGAAGGCCACGCCCGCACAGGCAGAATGAATTTACCGAGGAAATCACCGCCGGCAGCCGACCGCGCAGTGGTGATGTCATAAAAGGGGGTAAGAGGGAATAATGATTTCGTTGTCCGATTTCCTGATACTGGGAGCGTTGTTGTTTTGCCTCAGCGTGGCCGGGATCTTCATTAATCGCAAGAATGTGATCATTCTGCTGATGGCCATCGAATTGATGCTGCTGTCGGTAAATATGAATTTCATCGCCTTTTCCCATTATCTGGGCGACACCGGTGGGCAAGTCTTCGTGTTCTTCATTCTGACCGTGGCGGCCGCCGAGGCGGCGATCGGCCTGGCGATCCTAGTGGTGTTGTTCCGTAACCGCCGCACCATCAATGTCGCCAACCTGGATACCTTGAAAGGGTAGGTATGGAAAACGTCTATCTGGGAATCGTACTGGCGCCGCTCGTCGCTTCCATCATTGCCGGCCTGTTCGGTCGGCAGATCGGTCGTGCCGGCGCCCACTGGGTCACTATAGTTGGCGTGGCTGTATCCTTCGTGTTGTCGCTGCTGGTATTCAAGGATTTGGTCATCGACGGTCATCCGGTGTTCAACGGCAGTGTCTATACCTGGATGGTGAGCGACGGCATCCATTTCGAGATCGGCTTCCTCATCGATCAGCTCACCGCGCTAATGTTGGTGGTGGTGACCTTCGTGTCACTGATGGTGCATATCTACACCATTGGCTATATGCATGACGATCCCGGATATCAACGCTTTTTCAGCTACATTTCGTTGTTCACCTTTGCCATGCTGATGCTGGTGATGTCCAACAACTTCCTGCAGCTGTTCTTCGGCTGGGAGGCCGTGGGCCTGGTGTCGTACCTGCTGATCGGCTTCTGGTACACCCGCCCGAGCGCGATTTACGCCAACCTCAAGGCCTTCCTGGTGAACCGGGTGGGGGATTTCGGTTTCCTGCTCGGCATCGCCGCCGTTTACACCTGGTTCAACAGCATGGATTACGCCACGGTGTTCGCCGCGGCCCCGCAGTTTGCCGATACCGCTGTTGAAATCCTGCCCGGCACTGCGTGGTCGCTGATGTCGGTTATCTGCATCTCGCTGTTCATCGGCGCCATGGGCAAGTCCGCCCAGGTGCCGCTGCATGTCTGGCTGCCGGATTCCATGGAAGGCCCGACGCCGATCTCGGCGCTGATCCATGCCGCCACCATGGTGACCGCCGGGATCTTTATGGTGGCCCGTATGTCGCCGCTGTTCGAACTGTCGGAGACCGCGCTCAGTGTGGTGATGGTGATCGGTGGAATCACCGCGTTGTTCATGGGTTTCCTCGGTGTCATCCAAAACGACATTAAAAGGGTGGTGGCCTATTCGACACTATCGCAGCTGGGTTACATGACCGTGGCCCTGGGGGCTTCGGCCTATGCGGCGGGGATTTTCCACCTGATGACCCATGCCTTCTTCAAGGCCTTGCTGTTCCTGGCGGCGGGATCGGTGATCATCGCCATGCACCACGAGCAGGACATCCGCAAGATGGGTGGGCTGCGCAAGTATATGCCCATCACCTATATATGCATGCTGGTAGGGTCGCTGGCCTTGATCGGTTTCCCCGGCTTTTCGGGTTTCTATTCCAAGGACGCGATCATCGAGGCGGTGGAGGCTTCCCATGTCGCCGGCTCCGGCTTTGCGTATATCTGCGTATTGCTGGGGGTGTTTGTTACCGCGCTCTATTCATTCCGCATGTTCTTTCTGGTGTTCCATGGTAAGGAGCGTATGGACCATCACACCCGGGAACACTTAGGTGAGTCGCCTTTGGTAGTGACTGTGCCCCTGATTATGTTGGCAATCCCCTCGGTTGTGGCCGGTTTTCTCTACGCCGGACCTTTGTTGTTCCACGGCTATTTCGGCGACAGCATCTTTGTGCTCAAAAAGCATAACGTGCTGGCCGAAATGAGTACCCACTTCAATGGCGCCGCCAGTTTTATTCTCGCCGGTCTTACCCATATGCCGTTTTGGATTGCGATGGCCGGGATAGTCGTTGCCTATTATTGCTATATGGTTAATCCGGCACTGCCCGCCGCTCTCAAGGAGCGATTCAGTGGTATCTACAATATCCTCGATCGCAAGTACGGCTTTGATGACTTTAATGACAGGGTATTTGCCGGCGGTGGCCGCGCCACGGGCAGGATGTTGTGGCAGGCCGGTGACGTCACCCTGATCGATGGGGTCATGGTCAACGGTACGGCCCGCACTGTGGGTTTTCTGTCCGGTATCGTGCGATTGGTGCAAACCGGTTTTCTTTATCATTACGCCTTCGCCATGATAATCGGCCTGCTGATGCTGCTGAGCTGGTTCGTGTTGGCGTAGAGCTGTGGGGGACTTTTGATTTGATAAGAACAAGATTAATAAGGCTGCAAACGCATGGTTGCTGATTTGCCGTTATTGAGTCTGGTTGTGTGGGTGCCCATCATCGGCGGGGTCGTGGTGCTGGCCGCCGCCAATATGGGAAGCAACACCCTGGTGAGGTGGTTGTCGCTGTTGGTGGCGGTGGCGGCCTTCGTCATTTCCTTACCGCTGTTCAGCCACTTTGATAGCAATACCGCAGGCATGCAATTTCAAGAGATGACGCCGTGGATAGGCGTGTTCAATATCAATTACCACTTGGGCATAGACGGTATCTCTTTGTTGCTGATCCTGCTCACTACCTTTACCACAGTATTGGTGGTGATCGCAGGTTGGGAAGTGATTCAGAACAAGGTGGCGCAGTACATGGCGGCCTTTCTGATCATGGAAGGTTTGATGAACGGTGTGTTCGCCGCGATGGATGCCGCGCTGTTCTATGTCTTCTGGGAAGCAATGCTGATCCCGATGTTCCTGATCATCGGGATCTGGGGCGGTCCGCGGCGGGTGTACGCCGCTATAAAGTTCTTCCTTTACACCTTTCTGGGTTCGGTGTTCCTGTTGATCGCAATCCTGTATTTGTTCTTCCAGAGCAATAGTTTCGCTATCGCCGATTACTATAAGCTGCCCCTCAGCTTGCACGAGCAGGTGTGGTTGTTCCTGGCATTTTTACTGGCCTTCTCGGTCAAGGTCCCGATGTGGCCGGTGCACACCTGGTTGCCTGATGCCCACGTCGAAGCGCCTACGGGCGGATCGGTGATTCTGGCGGCGATCATGTTGAAGCTGGGTGCTTACGGTTTCGTGCGTTTCATCCTGCCTATCACGCCTGACGCTTCAAGCCATCTCGACTGGCTGGTGATTGGCCTGTCATTGGTGGCTGTTGTCTATATTGCGCTGGTGGCGTTGGTGCAGGAAGACATGAAGAAGTTGATCGCCTATTCCTCCATCGCCCATATGGGCTTCGTTACCATGGGGTTTTTCCTGGTGTTCAGCATCTTCAAGCA
>CAYWIQ010000211.1:0-4610 GCA_964458405.1 uncultured Chromatiaceae bacterium | reverse complement strand
TTCCTGATGCCGATCGAAGACGTGTTCTCGATCTCGGGCCGCGGCACGGTGGTGACGGGTCGCGTGGAGCGCGGCATCGTCAAGGTGGGCGAGGAAGTGGAGATCGTGGGTATCAAGCCCACCACCAAGACCACCTGTACCGGCGTGGAGATGTTCCGCAAGCTGCTGGACGAAGGTCAGGCGGGCGACAACGTGGGCGTGCTGCTGCGCGGCACCAAGCGCGAGGACGTGGAGCGCGGCCAAGTGCTGGCGAAGCCGGGTTCGATTACGCCGCACACCAAGTTTGAAGCGGAAGTGTACATTCTGAGCAAGGAAGAGGGCGGCCGTCATACGCCGTTCTTCAAGGGCTACCGTCCGCAGTTTTACTTCCGTACGACGGACGTGACAGGCGCGGTGGAGTTGCCGGAAGGTGTAGAGATGGTGATGCCGGGGGACAACATTCGGATGAATGCGAGTCTGATCGCCCCGATTGCGATGGAAGAAGGCTTGCGGTTCGCGATCCGCGAAGGCGGACGTACCGTGGGCGCCGGCGTGGTGAGTAAGGTAATCGAGTAAACGACATGGCCAACCAGAGAATCCGTATCCGCCTCAAGGCGTTCGATCATCGGCTGATTGATCAGTCGGCCAAGGAAATAGTTGAAACCGCCAAGCGGACCGGTGCGCAGGTGCGCGGCCCTATTCCGCTGCCGACCAAGAAGGAGCGGTATACGATCCTGATTTCCCCGCATGTCGATAAAGATGCCCGGGACCAGTACGAAATCCGCACCCACAAGCGCTTGATGGATATCGTCGATCCCACGGATAAGACCGTGGATGCGCTGATGAAGCTGGATTTGGCCGCCGGCGTGGATGTGCAGATTAAATTGCATTAACTAATTAGAGAAACAACGGGTCGCGGATTGCATCACAACAATAATGAACCGCGGCATACGAGTGGAGTTGAGAGATGGCAATTGGAATAGTCGGACGTAAATGCGGGATGACGCGCATCTTCAGTGAGGATGGCGTTTCTATTCCGGTGACCGTGATAGAGGTAGAGCCGAACCGGATCACCCAAATCAAGACCGCGGACTCCGACGGCTATGCGGCCATTCAGGTGACCACCGGGACGCGTCGTGCCGTGCGTGTCACCAAGCCCATGGCCGGCCATTTTGCCAAAACGGGTTCCGCCGCGGGTCGCGGCGTGTGGGAATTCCGTTTGGATAACGGGGAAGGCACAGATCTCCAAGCAGGTGGTGAGATCAAGGTGGATATCTTCGAGTCTGGCCAGAAGGTGGATGTGACCGGGGTGACCATCGGTAAGGGCTTTGCCGGCACCATCAAACGCCATAATTTCGGGATGGGTGACGCTACCCACGGTAACTCACTGTCCCATCGTGCGCCGGGCTCCATCGGTCAACGCCAGACGCCGGGCCGGGTTTTTAAGGGTAAAAAGATGTCGGGCCACATGGGTAATGTGCAGCGCACCGCGCAGAATCTGGAAGTCGTGCGTGTCGATGCCGAGCGCAATCTGCTGCTGGTGAAGGGCGCCGTGCCCGGACATGAAGGCCGCGACGTCATCGTGCGCCCCGCCATCAAGGCGCGTGCGGCGGGAGGTAAGTAATGGATCTGAATATTGTGAACGCCAAGGGCGCCAGCGCCGGCAATGTGGACGTGCCCGATGCGGTATTCGGCCGTGATTTCAACGAGACCTTGGTCCATCAGGTGGTCACCGCCTATATGGCGGGTGCGAGGGTTGGCTCCCATGCCCAGAAGACCCGCAGCCAGGTGCGCGGCGGCGGTGCCAAACCGTTCCGCCAAAAAGGCACCGGGCGCGCCCGCGCCGGTACCATCCGCAGCCCGTTGTGGCGCGGCGGCGGCAAGACCTTCGCGGCGGTGCAAGGCGATTATTCGCAAAAGGTCAACAAGCAGATGTACCGCAGTGCGTTGCGCGCCATCCTATCCGAGCTCAACCGCCAGCAGCGTTTGGTGGTGGTCGACGAATTCACAGTGGCTCAGCCCAAGACCGCCGAGCTGCTCGGCAAGCTGAAGACCCTGGGAATGGACAATGCGCTGATCGTCACCGACAGTGCGGATCAGTCGCTCTACCTGGCGGCGCGTAACCTGCCCTACGTGGATGTGCGTGGTGCCGACGAGATCGATCCGCTGTGTTTGGTCAAGTATGAAAAGGTGGTGATGACCGCCGGTGCCGCCAAGCAGTTGGGAGAGAGATTGGCATGAGCAAAGAACGTGTGATGAAGGTGTTGCTGGCGCCGCATATATCGGAGAAGTCAACCGTCGTTGCCGATCAGAACCGCCAGTTTGTTTTCAAGGTACTGAAGGACGCCACTAAGTCCGAGGTCAAGCAGGCCGTCGAGGAATTGTTCAAGGTTGAAGTGCAGGCCGTGCGGGTGTGCAACGCCAAGGGCAAAATTAAACGCTTCGGCCAAATGCTGGGACGTCGCGGTGGCAGTAAAAAGGCCTACGTGACCTTGAAGCCGGGTTTTGACATTGATTACGCGGGCGTCAAGTAGCGGATCACTGGGTAGAGAGATTTAAGGATTCAGAGATGGCATTGGTAAAAGTTAAACCCACCTCACCAGGGCGACGTTTCGTCGTTAAAGTGGTCGAGCCCAGTCTGCATAAGGGCAAACCTCATCAGCCCCTGGTCGAGCGACTGCAAAAGAACGGTGGCCGTAACAACGCCGGCAGGGTGACCGTGCGCCATCAAGGCGGTGGTCACAAACAGCACTACCGGGTTATTGATTTTAAGCGCGCTAAGGACGGAATCCCCGGCTGTATCGAACGCCTGGAATATGATCCCAATCGTAGCGCCCATATTGCCCTGATGCTGTACGCTGACGGGGAACGACGCTACATTATCGCGCCCAAGGGCGTGGAGGTCGGTGCCGAACTGCTCAGCGGTTCCGATGTGGCCATCAAAAACGGCAATTGTTTACCGCTGCGCAATATCCCGGTGGGTACTACGGTGCATTGCGTGGAACTCAAGCCCGGCAAGGGCGCCCAGCTGGCGCGCAGTGCCGGTGCCGGTGTGCAGTTGATGGCCCGCGAAGGCGCCTATGCGACCCTGCGGTTGCGTTCCGGTGAGACCCGTAAGGTCCACGTCGACTGTAGAGCGACCGTCGGCGAAGCGGGCAACAGTCAACACAACCTGCGTTCCCTGGGTAAGGCCGGCGCCAAGCGTTGGCGCGGCGTGAGGCCCACGGTGCGCGGTACCGCTATGAATCCGGTGGACCATCCCCATGGCGGCGGTGAGGGTCGCAACAAAGGCCGTCATCCCGTGAGTCCCTGGGGCGTACCCACCAAGGGTTACAAGACGCGCAGCAACAAACGCACCGATGTCATGATCGTGCGGCGGCGTGCCAAGAAGAAGTAGTTCGGATTAATGTTTAGGTAATCGGCCGGGGAGATACCAGTGCCACGTTCAGTTAAAAAAGGTCCGTTTATCGACCACCACCTGTTGAAGAAGGTGGAAGAAGCGGCTGCATCCAACAGCCGGAAGCCTATTAAGACCTGGTCGCGTCGTTCCACGGTGTTGCCGGAGATGGTGGGTTTGACCATGGCTATCCATAACGGTAAGCAGCATGTGCCGATTCTGGTTACAGAAAACATGGTGGGTCATAAGTTGGGCGAGTTTGCGGTGACGCGTACCTTCCGCGGTCATGTCGGCGCCAAGAAGTCTAAGTAAGAGGCATTAGAAGATGGAAACTGCCGCGACATTGAAATACGCGCGAATCTCCGCCCAAAAGGGTCGCCTGGTGGCCGATCAGGTGCGTGGGCTGGGGGTTGAACGCGCCTTGAATTTATTGTCCTTCAGTCCTAAGAAGGGTGCCGCCCTGATGAGGAAGGTTTTGGAATCCGCCATTGCCAACGCCGAGCACAACGAAGGCGCTGACGTGGACGAGCTGAAGGTTACCCGGGTGTTTGTCGACGAGGGCCCTACCCACAAGCGCATGCGCGCCAGGGCCAAAGGGCGGGGCAGTCGTATTCTTAAACGTACCAGCCACATCACTGTTGTGGTTGGTAATAAATAGTAGAGAGGCGGGCATGGGGCAAAAGGTACATCCAATCGGCATACGTCTGGGAGTCATCAAAGACTGGACGTCCACTTGGTACGCGGATTCCAAGCAATACGCGGATTATCTGAATACCGATCTCAAGGTGCGCGCATATCTGCGTAAGCGTTTGGCCAATGCTTCGGTGAGCCGTATCCAGATCGAACGTCCCGCACGTACCGCCCGGATCACTATTCACAGCGCCCGTCCCGGCATCGTCATCGGCAAGAAGGGCGAGGACATCGAAGCGCTGCGTAAAGAAGTGTCCGACATGATGGGCGTGCCGGTGCACATCAATGTCGAAGAGATTCGCAAGCCGGAGCTCGATGCCCAGTTGGTGGCGGAGAGCGTTGCCCAGCAACTGGAACGTCGCATCATGTTCCGCCGTGCCATGAAGCGTGCGGTGACCAACACCATGCGGCTTGGCGCCCAAGGTATCAAGATCAACGTGGCCGGGCGCCTGGGTGGCGCCGAGATCGCCCGTACTGAATGGTACCGAGAAGGTCGCGTGCCGTTGCATACGCTGCGTGCTGATATTGATTTTGGATTTGCCGA
>CAYWIQ010000210.1:2794-4642 GCA_964458405.1 uncultured Chromatiaceae bacterium | reverse complement strand
TGCCGGGCGTGTGTTGCTGGGTCAGATGGGGGATTACATCGTATATAAGCAGAGCAAAGCACTGCCCGTGGCAACGTTGACAACCGGCGGTGACATCCCCCAGGCGTTATTGGACGATTCAAGTCGGCGCAATGACATGCTCGACGACAACAAGCCGGCAGAGGCGGCTTATCCAGTGCAATTCAACGCGGCGGCATTGGCCAACGTTCCCGCTAACGGTGAGGTCAATCTGTCATTGCCGGGGGCGGGAAACTTCCGCGTTGTCCACGATAATACCCTTGCCGGGGACCTGGGGGCGACTACCTTCGTCGGTTATCTCAAAGATTTCGGAGACGACTACCGGATGGTGGTTACTTATTCGCCCAGCGGTGCGCAGGGGCAGGTGCTGACGCCTTATGGCATGTATCTTATTAAAACTATCGCTGGGAAACAGTGGTTGATTGATGTCAACGGATCCGGGCTTCATCATCCTTTGCCATCACGGAATGACGGGATCAATCGACATCAAGAGGCGCCGGTCGCCATGGGAGGGGAACCGCTGCCAGGCAGTGCAGAAAACGCGCCGACCGCGACCTTGGGCGCCGGCGCGAAGTTGATCTCGGTCGGTACCAGTAAGGCCGCCGTGAACAAGACACGAATTGATCTGCTGGTTGTATATTCGCCCGGCCTGGAAAGCGAATACGGCGGTGCGGATCAGGCGCGGACCCGTATACAAAATCTGGTGGCCTTGGCCAATCAAGCCTACGTCGACAGCGGGGTGGAAATCTCCCTGCACCTGGTTGCCGCCATTAAGGTTGATGCGCCGGATGTTTCCGATCAGATGGATGAGTTGAATGCCATTACCAAAGGTAGCGGCCCTTATAGCAATGTCGCCTGGTTACGGAACGCCTACGGCGCGGACCTGGTTACGCTCATCCGCCCCTTTTCCATGGATCAAGGTGGTTTGTGTGGTACCGGTTGGGTGGGTGGAACCAACGGCGCCTCCATTTCACTCTATCGCAGTCAAGGGTTTTCGGTGGTGAGTGACGGGCGTGACCATGGTTACTATTGTTCTGCTTATACATTAACCCATGAGCTCGGGCATAACATGGGCAGTGTGCATGACCGGGCCACCGTCGCGGAACAGGGCGGCGCTCAGGGGGCGTATCCGTACTCGTTTGGTTACGGCCAGTCTGGACAGTTCGGTACCATCATGAGCTACATCGATCCCGAGGTCGGTAAGTTTTCCAATCCCGACATCGACTGCAAAGGGGATGCGGCTTGCGGAGTCTCGCCCAGTGATACGGCGAATTCGGCTGACAACGCCTTGTCCCTCAATAATGCGCGCGATCACATCGCCGCCTATACCCCGGAGGCCAGCACCGCAACGCAGATGGTGTCGATTGCCGGGGTGATTACCGCCCAGGGCAAGGCGTTGGGAGGCGTGAAGTTCGATACAACGTCCAATGCCAAGTGCAGCAGCAGCGGTGATAACGGTAGTTTTTCATGCGTCGTTGCGCGTAACTGGAGCGGCGATATTACGCCGACCTTGGCCGGCTATAGTTTTAGCCCGGAGAAGTTGTCTTTGACTGATTTAGCGCGTAATGTCGCCGATCAGAATTTTACGGCGCAACAAAACAAAAGCCTAAGCCTGGCCTCAGGGGCGAGCGCGAATGCCGCTTCCGGTGGGGGCGGTGCCGTCGGATTAGAAGGTTTGCTGATAGCGGTAGTGTTGGGTGGTTTCAAACGTCGGCAAAGTGTGCGGTCGGCGCCGTAGAAGCCCGATGCTTGAAGGGGGCACGGTTAACAGCGAGCCGCACGGTCCAGGCGGTATTAGGGGGGCTGTCCGCGGCCAAGCACGGCGAGTAG
>CAYWIQ010000210.1:0-2784 GCA_964458405.1 uncultured Chromatiaceae bacterium | reverse complement strand
CTTGCAGCAGTGTCAACGGCGTCGGCGGACAACCGCTGATCACGGCATCCACGGGGATGACATTGCTAATCGCGCCGAGGCAGGCATAGGACTTCCCGAACTCGCCGCCGCAGGCCGCACAATCACCGATCGCCACTACCAATCTAGGTTCGGCCACGGCCTCCAAGGTCATTTTCAATGCCGTTTCCATATTGCGCGTCACCGGCCCCGTCACCAGCAGCATATCGGCATGACGCGGTGAGGCGACAAAATGTATGCCGAAGCGTTCCAGGTCGTAGTAGGGATTGTTCAAGGCGTGCATCTCCAACTCGCAGCCGTTACAGGAGCCGGCATCCACCTGACGTATAGCGAGCGAGCCGCGATAGCGGCGCTTGATTAGTTCAGAGATCTCCCTGCCGAGGTCTGCTATCTCCTGTTCCGGCGGTGGCAGCGATTCGGTGATCACGCCGATGCGTAGTATCTTGCGAAATATCTTCATTCCACTCGTCTCACAGATCGTGTCCGGAATACGAACAATTGAACGATTTGTTGTTGAGTGGGAAATCCGGCATGGGGACCTCCCGTACCGCCAATTCCAATCCCAGCCAATTGATCATGGAGGGATCGCGCACGTAGTAGCGGTCTATGGTGCCGTGCGCCGCCAACCTCAACCACGCGGCGATCTCGCCTCGCCATGATTCGATCACTGCAAAGCCGCAGCAGTCTTCCCGGAGAGTGGGCCATGGCGTGTATATCGCGCCGCCGGGTAGATCGTGCAACAGAGATTTGATCAAGCGTGCGCTGTCCTGGATTTCTGTAAAACGTACCCAGAGTCGTGCGGCCACATCACCACCGCGACACACCGCGACCCGCGGCCGGTGGCGATCATAGGGGGCGTAGGCGGCGTCGCGCCGCGCGTCGCAGTCTTGTTCCGCGCTGCGTCCGGCATAGCCCAGCAGACCTATATCGGCGGCATCGCCGGCCTTAACGATGCCGGAGTCGATGACCCGATCACGAATAGGCGTATGGTTTTCATAGGTGTCGTACAGTTCGTTCATCTCGGCGGCGACCGCGAGGGTCTGGGCGAGTAATAACCGTATGCCGTCGTCATCCATATCGCGGGAGACGCCACCGGGTTGAATGCAATCCATCAACAGGCGATGATCGAATAGCTGATGATGGACGCGCGCCAGTTCCTCGCGCAGCCGTTGACACTGCATGTGCATGAAGCCCCAGGCGGCATCGTTGCATACGGCGCCGATGTCGCCGATGTGATTGGCTAGACGCTCGCGCTCGCACATGACTGCGCGCAACATCACGGCGCGGGGAGGCGCCTCGACGCCGGCGGCCTGTTCCGCGGCTTGGCAGAAGGCCCAGGCGTGGGCCAGGGTGGCATCGCCCGAAACGCGGCCCGCCAGGCGCGCCCCCGCCATGACATCACGCCCTTCCATGGCCTTTTCGATGCCTTTGTGAACATAGCCCAAGCGCTCTTCCAGGTTGAGGATCCGCTCGCCCACGGCGAGGAAGCGGAAATGCCCCGGCTCGATGATGCCGGCGTGAACCGGACCCACCGGGATCTCGTTGACGCCGTCGCCTTCCGCCTCGATGAAGGGATAGCGGCCCTCGATTCGCGGCATCACCGTTGCGGCGGCGAAGGTCTTGCGCAGCGGACAGGCGTCCTGCGGCCAATGCTCGTGTTTGAGCCACGGCCGCATGTCGGGATGATTGGTGGGCGTCAAGCCGTAGAGGTCGTGAATGATCCGCTCCATGCGCGCCGCGGCGACGAAGTACGGTGTGATGCTGGGAAATTCGCCGCTGCCGTTGTTCAGGGCGCTCTTGGTCAAGGTATAACCGTGATCCTTATGGGCGAAGGCGGCGTAGATGATAAAGCCCTTTCCCTCTTGTTCTGCCCACACCGCCACTAGGCGCAGTCCATGCTGTTTCGCCAACTTGGCCATTGTCGTCCAGTGTTCGGATTCAATCCGTAAACAAGGCGGCTCGCCGACAAGGTCGTGCGCGGCGATATCGGCTTCGGCGAGCCACGCAGCCAGCTGTTGACGTAATGCGAATCTCATGGCGCGGCCCCTTGCAGCAGGGCGGCGGCAGCCTGGTACCAGTCGGCAAGAAAAGCGGGGATGGCCAGACCCAGCCACAATGCCAGCCCAAGGTGGATATATACGGGGAGCATATTGACGCGTACCGCGCTCACCTGTGGCGGCGGGGTACCGAAGGCCATGGGCTGGACATGCCGAAATAGTCCGGCAAAGGCCAGCACCAGCCCCGGCAACAGCACCACCACCGTCCAGGGGTGGCTATTCAGCGCCGCAGTGAACAATAGAAATTCACTGGTGAAGACCCCGAAGGGGGGAAAGCCGGCGATGGCCACGGTGCCGATCAGCAGTCCCCAACCGATGCCAGGATGGTGGTGCACCAGGCCGCGGATATTGATTATCTGTTGCGTGCCCATGGCCTGGGCGGCGTGGCCGGCGGTAAAGAAGATGCCGGACTTGACCAGGGAATGGACCGTCATGTGCAGCAGACCGGCAAAGGTGGCCAACGGTGTACCAATGCCGAAGGCCAGGGTCATCAACCCCATGTGTTCGATTGAGGAGAAGGAGTACAGGCGCTTGATATCGCGCTGGCGGTGCAGCGCCAGTGCCGCCACCAACAGCGACAGCAGACCGAAGCCCATCATCAATTCGCCGGCCAGCCCGCCGTGGGTGGCGCCGTCCACCAGCGCCTTACAGCGTACCAGGGCATAGAGCGCCACGTTGAGCAGCAGCCCGGAGAGTACCGCGGAGATGG
>CAYWIQ010000209.1:0-4653 GCA_964458405.1 uncultured Chromatiaceae bacterium | reverse complement strand
TATGGTCGGTTCGGTGCTGATGCAGCGTATGCAGACCGAACGCGACTTCGAGTCTATCGATCCGGTCTTTTTTACTACGTCGCAAGTGGGTGGCAAGGGGCCGGCCATCGGCAAGGATGTGCCGCCGCTGATGGATGCCACCAGCATCGACGCTTTACAGGCCATGGAGGTGATCGTTACCTGTCAGGGCGGCGATTACACCAAGCAGATCTACCCGCGGTTGCGTGCGGCGGGTTGGAACGGTTACTGGATAGACGCCGCCTCGGCGCTGCGCATGAAGGACGACGCCATCATCGTCTTGGATCCCGTCAACTTTGGCGTCATCAAGGACGGACTGGCCAAGGGTATCAAGACCTATGTGGGCGGCAACTGCACCGTGTCATTAATGCTGATGGCCATCGGCGGATTGTTGGAACGAGACCTGGTTGAATGGATCAGCCCCATGACCTATCAGGCCGCCTCCGGCGCCGGCGCGCGTAACATGCGCGAACTGATCCAGCAGATGGGTGCCATCAACGGTGCGGTCAAGGTGTTGGTGGACGATCCCGCCGCGGCCATCCTCGAGATCGACAAGCAGGTCGCCGACTTCATGCGTTCCGACCGTTATCCGTTGGAGGCCTGGCCGGTGCCGCTGGCCGGTTCCCTCATCCCCTGGATCGACGTGCCGCTGGACAGCGGCCAGAGCAAGGAGGAATGGAAGGCCCAGGTGGAATGCAACAAGATATTGGGTCGTGGCGACCGGCCCGTGCCCATCGATGGCCTGTGCGTGCGCATCGGCGCCATGCGTTGCCACAGCCAGGCGTTGACCCTCAAACTCAACAGGGACGTGCCGCTAGCCGAAATCCACGATATGATCGCCACCCATAACGACTGGGTGAAAGTGGTGGCCAACGACCGTGAGCTCAGTATGCGCGAGCTGACCCCGGCGGCGGTGACCGGGACCTTGAGCGTGCCGGTAGGGCGGATGCGCAAACTCACCATGGGACCGCAATATCTGTCCGCCTTTACCGTGGGTGATCAATTGCTGTGGGGCGCCGCCGAGCCGTTGCGTCGCATGCTGGGTATCTTGCTGGAACAGTAGCCTCACTATCATGCCTGCCAAGTACAACGTCGCCATCGTGGGGACGGCCAGCGTCGTGGGCGAGACACTACTCGCTTTGCTGGCCGAGCGTGAATTTCCCGTCGCTACCCTATATCCGCTGGAGTCCGCGCAATATGCGGGTGGCCGCGTAGAATTCGGCGACGCCTATGTGCAAGTGCGGGATGTCGCCGCTTTCGATTTCGCACAAGCGCATCTCGCCTTTTTCTGCGCCGGTGAGGAGATCGCCGCTTTGCATGTGCCCCGCGCGGCGGCGGCGGGTTGCGTCGTCATCGATGACAGTGCGCAATTCCGTCAGGTAGAGGATGTGCCCTTGGTAGTGCCGGAGGTCAACGGCCATGTCCTCGCTGCGTACACTCGGCGCGGCATCATCGCCAACCCCAACAGCTGTGTGACCTCGTTATTGTTGGTGTTGAAGGCGATTTACGATGCGGCGGGTATCGAGCGGCTTAATGTAGCCACCTTCCAAGCGGTTTCCGGCACCGGTCAAATGTCGATAGATGAATTGGCCTCTCATACCAGGGACATCTTCAATATGAAGCCGGTGGCGACTAAGGTCTACCCCAAGCAAATCGCCTTCAACGTGTTGCCGTTCATAGGCGAGTACATGGAAAACGGTTATACCCGCGAGGAAATGAAGATGGTGTGGGAAACGCGCAAGGTCCTCGAGGATGAAACGCTAAGGATCAATGCGACCTGTGTGCGCGTGCCGGTGTTTTTTGGCCATTCCCAAGCGGTACACATTGAGACCCGCGACAAGCTCGCGGCCGCGGCGGCGCGTAAGCTGTTGGAGCAATCCCCCGGCATCGAATTGATGAACGACGGGAAGCAGGGTGACTATCCAACCGCCGTAACCGAGGCGGCGGGAACGGACCCGGTTTATGTCGGGCGGGTGCGGGATGACGTGTCGCACCCTCATGGATTAGATTTTTGGATTGTGGCCGATAACGTACGCAAGGGTGCTGCGTTGAACTGTATTCAAATCGCCGAGATTCTGGTAAAAGAGTATCTCGGCTAGTGCCGAACAATGCAGTACTGGTTACGGCATTAACGGATCTATCAATAACTTA
This sequence comes from uncultured Chromatiaceae bacterium, assembly GCA_964458405.1. Classification (GTDB taxonomy): domain Bacteria; phylum Pseudomonadota; class Gammaproteobacteria; order DRLM01; family DRLM01; genus JARRQJ01. The sequence goes on along the minus strand of CAYWIQ010000209.1, from coordinate 2,484 downwards.
GAGGGCAGGGAGTTGCTCATTTTCTGCGCCGTCAAGGCAATTAAAGAAATCCTCAATAAATCCGATACGTAAGATCGTATGCATATCTAATGGAATACGGTTGGTGAGTCACGGATGCGTGTAGGGCCGCTTGTCAAAGGGTGAACGGGTGAGACTGAAAAAGGGAAGACAGTTGAAGATGAGCAAGCTTGCTGTGGCGGTGGCCGTGGCGCTGGCATCCAGTAGGGTCTACGCGTTGGGGTTGGGCGAAATCAATTTGCATTCGGCCCTCAATGAACCACTGAAGGCCGATGTCCGCCTTTTGGCAGCGAAGCCCGGGGAGTTGGATGACGCTACGGTGCGTTTGGCGCCGGAGTCCGAGTTCAAGCAGGCCGGTATCGAGCGCCCGGCGATCTTGTCGGATATCAATTTCACCATCGTGTCCGGCAAGGACGGCACGGCGACGCTGAAGATTACATCCACCAAACCGATTCGCGAACCCTTTCTCGATTTTATCGTGCAGTTGAATTGGCAAGCGGGACGCTTGATGCGCGAATATACCGTGCTGTTGGATCCTCCAGTATTCAGCGAGGACAAAAAAGCACCTGTTGCCGCACCCGCTGCCCAGGCGGCTACCAGTACACAGCAACCGGCACCTGCCGCAGCAGCCGTGCCCACGGCACCTACGCCGATGGCGTCGGCTGGTCCGCAAACGCCGGCCCCGACCGCCGTGTCCAGTCCGGCGCCGCAAAGCGCCGCGGTAGGGTCCGTCAATGCCCATAAGCCCAAACTAAAACTTGAAAAAGGCCATATGACCTATGGTCCGGTTCAGCGCACCGATACCCTGTGGTCGATTGCCAACAGTTTAAGGCCGGATGATTCCGTCAGCGTCTATCAAATGATGTTGGCGCTGGTAAAGGAAAATCCACAAGCCTTCTATGACAATAATGTCAACGGCCTTAAGGCCGGGTATGTGCTGCGTTTGCCTGATAAGTCGGCGGCGCTGTCTATCGATGAAGCGCAGGCCGTGCGCGAGACGGAACGACAGTATCAACAATGGCGACAAGCACATGGTGGCGCCCCCATGACAACGGGGGGCGGCAGCGCCGTTCCCGCCAAGGGTTCCGGAAGTGCGGCATCGCCTTCGGGCGCGGCCGGCAAGGAGAAGGAAGGCGCGCGGCTGCGTTTGGTCGCGCCCGGCGATGTTTCCGCCAAGGGAGCGGGCGCCGGCGGCAACGTGCAGAAGGATCTGGATAAATTGCGTGGTGAACTTGCCATCGCTATGGAGTCTTCCGATACCGCCAAGCGTGAAAGTGACGAATTGCGTTCACGCGTGGCTACATTGGAAAACCAAATTACCTCCATGCAAAAGTTGCTGACCCTCAAGGATCAGGCCCTTAACGATTTGCAGAAACGTTCCGGCATGACGGCGAACCCGCCCAAGGAACAGACTTCGGCACCGCAGATGGTAGTGCCGTCGGTGGCGCCTGCTAAACCGGCGACTGCTAAGCCCGCCCCTGTTAAACCTGCTGCACCCAAGAAGCAGCAAGCGTCGGATATATTTTCAGATACAACATTAATGGCGGAAATCGGCGGGGCGGTGGTATTGCTGCTGGCGGTGTTGTGGTTGATCGTGCGCCGGCGTCGTAATGAGGGGCCAGTCGAAGGCGACGAGGCAATGGAAGCGATGCCGGTCGAGGATACCCCGCCGGTTGAAGAAGAGGTGATGCCACCCTCCGTCGAGGAGGAGTTGGGTGGTACTCAACAGATGGACGAAGTAGCCGAGGAGGTCGCGCAAGATGCAGAAGAGGACATTCCGCAGACCGCCGACGATTTGGAGATGCTGCATACGCCGGAAGGCGACATAGATCCAATCGTCGAGGCAGACGTCTACCTCGCCTATCGCCGCTATCAACAGGCCGAGGCGTTGATACAGAATGCCCTCACTCAACAGCCGGATCGCCAAGACCTGCAGGCCAAGCTGTTGGAGATCTATTACGCCGCCAAGAACGCCGATGCCTTCCAAAATGTGGCTGAATCGTTATATGCGAATTTAGGCAAAAATCCCGATAGTGATGTATGGCAGAGGGTTCTGCCTATGGGGCGTGAACTGTGCCCGCAACACCCGTTGTTCAATCCTTCCGCTGAGGCGGGTAACGGTGGTGTGAGTGAAGATATTGCGCATAGTAGCGCCGTCGATTCGACAGCCAGTGGCATGGAGAGTGTCGACACCGGGATGGCTTCAGAATCCGGCGAAGAATCGTTTGATCTTGATCTCGGTAGTGGGCAAACTGCCGACGTCGAGCTCACTACCGAGAATGAATCGGCTGTTGACGCCGCCCAGCAAGAAGACAAAATGGAATTTGACCTTAATCTCGGCGGCGAGTCGGATGCGCTCGCGGAGCAAGCGCCGGCTGAGGAGACGACTGAATCCTTGGGCGCCGCCTTGGATTTCGCCGATCAGGCGCCAGTGACCGAGGAAACGGAGCCTAAGGCGGTCGAAGC
>CAYWIQ010000208.1:0-4670 GCA_964458405.1 uncultured Chromatiaceae bacterium | reverse complement strand
CTTCTTGGCGGACGCCTTTTTCACGACGGCCTTCTTAGCCGTGGCCTTTTTCTTGACCGCAACCTTTTTCTTGGCGGTCGCCTTCTTCGCCACGGCCTTTTTCTTCACCGTAGCCTTCTTCTTGACGGTGGCCTTCTTCGCCGTGGCTTTCTTCTTAGATGAGGTCTTTGTGGCCGCTGGCTTCTTCGCGGCCGCTTCCTTCACTGTGGCCTTTTTGGCGGTTGCCTTCTTTTTCGGGGCGGCCTTACTCGTTGCCGGCTTGGCTTCAGCAACCGGTTTGTCCACCGCGGGTTTCTTTTGGGCCGGCGGCTTTTCGGTGGGGGTGGTCTTAGCGGCCTTGGCATGGGCCATCACCCGCTTCTGCAAATCCTCCATGGTCACCGCAGACTTGTCCGCTTCCGCGTCCGCCTCTACCGAACCGGCGGTCTTGGCGATGGGAGGCGCGCTCTCCGGCAAATTGCGTAACTCCTTTTCCAGGTTTGCAAAGATTTGCGATATCTCGCCCTCACCGGCTACGGTACGTAATTTATCCTGCTCACGGTAATAGGCGACCAACGGCGAGGTCTGCTGATCATAGACCCGCAGGCGATTGCTGATGGTCTCTTCGTTGTCGTCGGCGCGATGGCGGAGATTGCCGCCGCATTTGTCGCAACGGTCATCAAGCCGCGACGGTGAGGTATAGACGTTGTACATCTGACCGCAGGATTCACAGGTCCGCCGGCCGGTAAGGCGTTCTATCAGCACCTCCACGTCCACATTGATCAGCATCGCCGCCTGCAGTGGGCTTCCGCGCCGCTCCAGCATGCGATCCAATGCCTCCGCTTGGGGAATATTTCTGGGAAAGCCGTCGAGGATGAACCCCTTGTCGGCATCCGGCTCGCTCAAACGCTCGTCGATGATACCCAATACGATGTCATCGGATACCAGTTGTCCGGCATCCATCGCCGCCTTGGCCTGCCTGCCCAGGGCCGTGCCCGCAATCACCGCCGCCCGCAACAAATCACCTGTGGATATCTGTGGAATCTTATACTTAGATGCCAGCAATTTCCCTTGCGTCCCCTTCCCCGAGCCGGGGGCTCCCAACAATACAATTCTCATAGCGGTTTCCTCAATCCTAGGCAGTAGATGAAATTAGCTGATTCTGGCCATCACGAACAAATTATTCTTGGCGTTACCGCATTACCACGCCGGGCATGGCTCCCTCGGCCTCCGCCCGCTTAACCTACTCTGACTTCCCTCGTTGAGTCAACGAAAAGAGGGCGCGCATGACACTGTACAGCAGACCTCAACGTCATTACTGTGTAACAAGTTTTAAAATACAGTCCCGAGCGCGGAGATGAAGGAGTATGTGCCATGCGTAAACGGAATGCCCTGTACGTTCAATCAGGCGGCGTCACCGCCGTCATCAACGCCACCGCCTGCGGCGTCATCGAAACGGCACGCCGTCATCGCACCCATATCGGCAAGATCTTCGCGGGACACAACGGCATCCTGGGAGTACTTAATGAAGAGCTAATAGACACCGGCAAGGAATCCATCGCCGCAATCCGGGCATTACGCCACACACCGGGCGGGGCCTTCGGCTCGGCGCGCTACAAGCTCAAGGGGCTGGAGGAGAGCAAGCTGGAATACCAACGGCTCATAGAGGTCTTCCGCGCTCATGATATCGGCTACTTCTTTTACAACGGCGGCAACGACTCCCAGGATACCGCACATAAGGTGTCGCTGTTGGGCCGCGAACTGGGCTATCCCATCACCTGCATCGGCATTCCCAAGACCGTGGACAACGACCTGCCCCACACCGATACCTGCCCCGGCTTCGGCTCGGTGGCCAAGTACGTAGCCACCTCCATTCGCGAGGCCGCCTTCGATGTGGCCTCCATGGCCGAAACATCCACCAAGGTGTTTATCCTGGAGGTCATGGGCCGCCATGCCGGCTGGATCGCCGCGGCCACCGGCTTGGCCAGCGACACACCCGGGGCCGCACCCCACATCATTCTGTTCCCCGAGATCACCTTTGATGAAGACGCCTTTCTCGCCAAAGTGAAGGCGACCGTGGCCAAGCATGGTCATTGCGTCGTCGCAGCGTCGGAAGGCCTCAAGAACAAGTCGGGTGCATTCTTGGCGGAGAGCGGCGGACGCGATGCCTTCGGCCATGCTCAATTGGGGGGCGTCGCCCCGACACTCGCGACGCTGGTCAAGGAACGCCTGGGGCTCAAGTACCACTGGGCGGTAGCGGATTATCTGCAACGCTCCGCTCGCCACATCGCCTCCAAAACCGACGTGGAGCAAGCCTATGCGGTGGGAAAGACCGCAGTGGAACGGGCCGTAAAGGGCGATAACGCCATAATGGTGTCCATTGTTCGCAAGTCGGATAAACCCTACCGCTGGACCATCGGCACCGCGCCATTAGCCAAGGTGGCCAATGTGGAGCGGAAGATGCCGCGCAATTTCATCACCCGCGACGGCTATCACATCACGGCGGCCTGCCGTCGTTACCTGCAACCGTTGATCGGCGGCGAGGATTATCCGCCGTTCAAGGACGGCCTGCCGTCATATGTGAAGTTAAAAAAAGTGGCGGTGACAAAGCGGCTGGCGGAGTCTTTTAGGGGCAAGCCGTAATATTCACTTGCACCGGTAGGACTTACGTGTCTACGCTTGGGGAAGTTCCAACCCAAACTCACCAGGGGAAGGTGCGATATATCTGCTAGAATCCTTGAACGAGGACATTGGGTTGCTGCCCACCAACCGGGGACTGCGTACCATTGATCGTGACATTCGCCCTAGTACTGTCCGAGATGGTCTGCTGTAGCATTAGCGCCTGATAGGCGGTGGTATTTGCGGTGTCATCGGCAGCCGTCGGGCAGTTGGCCGACGTCGTCTTATTATTGCAGGGTAAGTTATTGGTGTCGTTTTTATGCTTGGCGTGATTCTGGGCATCCGTGCTAATAGTGACATTTTCCAACGCAGAATCCAGGTCGCCCGACCACGCATAGGTGCTCACGCCCGAGATAAGACAGCTAGTGATACCCACCACCAATGCAACTGACGTCTTCACGTTAGACCTCCTCTCACTCCCGCACCGCGCACCCCGCACATCATAATCCCAATGAACGTTGGAGTACTTATAATGCTACAAATTTAGTTTGATACACTCCTGTCCTTAATGCAAGCTTAAAATCAAGCAGCGGCTCCAACCTTCAATTATAATTACAAGCAGTTAAGGGATTTTTCTATAAATCACCTTAATCTAGACAATCATCAGATTTACTATAAACGGGTTGTCAATATCGTCAAGCGTTCTAGCCCATCCCTCAAAACCACAACATATTGAAATGCAACAAATAATTCCCCAAGAGGCCTTATCGGTTAAGGCCTCTGCCGTTCATCACAAACTGATGTCAGCCAGTCGCCGTTGCTCGCCGGTAGGTAAGCTGCAGACTCACCGAAACTCGACCGAAAGGTTTCGCAAAACGGCAACGCCCCTCGCGCAACAAACCTTAACCACATGGCAATTGGAGGATAACGGGAAAGCAATCCGTGGTGGCTGTCATCATCCGTTGAACTCACTTCCCATTCGGACGGCATGCTTAATTTATCTTTATATCAAGGTTACTTATGTCCCGACCCAAGTGCAGTGTTGCACCAAAGTTGGTATGCTTTCTCACTGATGCATATCGCGTCATGGTATAGACATGCCCGCACAGAGCCGTATGCCATACATAATGGGTTCAACAAAAACCCCCACCGACATGTATATTCTGTTCGCTGTTTGATTTTGAAGGAATTTGGTAAATGAGGGGCGTGGCCATTTCGGTATTTGCTTTACTGGCGTTAGCGGGGTGCGAGACTTTTTCATTTCATCAATATTCGATGTCGCAGCGAAACATCGATGCCATAAAACAAACAATGGCGGAAGCCGGCAAGTCTACTCTAGCGATTGGAGAATTCAACGCCGCCGCATCGGGGCTCTCCAATGTCGACTGTGGAATAAACGGCCAGATCAGAACGCCTCACCAGGTCCCCTTCGTACAATATATCCGCGACGCACTTATCGACGAGGTCAAAAAGGCCAATGCCTATTCGCTGGATCAGATAGAAGCGGACAAGGTCATCACCGGCTATTTGGACAACATCAAACTCAATTCCAGTAACGGCAGTTGGGATTTCAAACTCATCATCACATTCAAGTCCGGCAAATCCTTTACCGTGATGGAATCCTACCCGTTCGACGGCTCGAGCTGTGAGCAAAGTGCCGCGGCATTCAATCCCGCGGTCCAAGACTTGATCTTCAACATTATCAACCATCCCGTTTTCCGCGAGGAGCTGGGATTACCGGGAAATTGACCTACACCCTCCCAATATTGAGCGCCGTCACCCCAACAACGGGGCAATGACAAGACTGACGATGGCCAAGACATTGATGAGGATATTCATAGAGGGTCCGGCGGTATCCTTGAAGGGATCGCCCACCGTATCCCCTACCACCGCCGCCTTGTGGACATCGGAACCCTTGCCACCGAGATTGCCCTTCTCGATATATTTCTTGGCGTTATCCCAGGCGCCACCGGCATTGGCCATGGTCAGCGCCAACAATTCCCCGCCCCACAGGGCGGGCGCCGGCGGCGCCCCGCGGGGGGCGGGGGCGGTCCGCAGCCCCCCCACCCAGG
>CAYWIQ010000207.1:0-4705 GCA_964458405.1 uncultured Chromatiaceae bacterium | reverse complement strand
CCGGCCTCAACAAGCGTGTCGGGGTGGTGGCCATGTCGGGCATGGCCTTTTCCGATTACGGCTCGCCTTGCGTCTACTGCCACCTGCCCCCCGGCCGCAAGCAGGCCGACAGCAGCGCCAAGGGCGGCAATCCGGGCTGGAACCGCTTCGTCCCGGCCCAAGGGGCCTATAAGGTCTACGACAGCCGCACCCTCGACAACAAGGTACGCGCTCCCAGCCCCATCAGCCTGCTGTGTCTGTCCTGCCATGACGGCACCATGGGCGTGGACATGACGGTGTTCAAACCGGACGGCTGGGCCACCAGTAAGGAGGCCGTTCTGCACCTGCGCCTCAACGGCGCCAACAATCTGATGAGTTGCGGTAAATGCCACAACGGCCGGGTGGCGCACAGTATCGCTATCAAGCACATCGGCACCGACCTGACCAATGACCACCCCTTTTCCATGACCTACGCCGGGCTTACCAGCAAGGACCAGGATTTCCGCACTCCGGATTCCTCCTACGGGTTCAAAAACGGCGTCAAGCTCTACGACGGTAAGGTGGAATGCGCCTCATGCCATAACGTCCATAATCCCGACGTAAAACTCCTGTTGCGCACCCGTGCCGACCGTCTGTGTGAGACATGCCATATCAAGTAGTAGGCAGCCAAGTATTCACTTCATGAAAATCCATTCGGTAGGAACTCTTCAGCAATGAGGCAATACCCAGGCGCGACTTTCCGCTGGCGGTTGACCGCTTCCATGCTGGCCGCAGTCCAGTGCGGCCTGCTGCTGATCTTGTCCGGTTGCAGCTCTACGCCACCAAAGCAAACCTTCGAACACTTCCCCGTCTATCCGGCTCCGCCCGACAAACCGCGCTTTATCTATGAGCGCACCCTGCAGACCAATGAGGATGTCGAGAAACTCTCGGCCTTGGACCGCTTCAAGATTATGGCCACCGGACGGTCTCCGCAGGTACGCGGCCTGGTCAAACCTTACGGCGTGGCCGTCTACAAAGGGCGGGTCTATGTCACCGATACCGCTCAGGATGCCGTACTGCTGTTCGATATCCCCGGCGGGCATTTCCGCCAATTCGGCCAGGATGACCCGGGCAAGCTGGGAAAACCCATCGGCATCACCGTATCCAAGCAAGGCGAAGTGTTCGTGGCCGACGTAACGGCCCGGCGGGTGTTGGTCTATGATCTGGACGGCCATTATCTGCGCACCCTGGGCAGCGACAAATTGCTGCGCCGCCCGGTAGGCGTGGCCATCAGTCCCGACGGGACCCGCCTCTACGTCGTGGACGTGGGCGGCATCAGCAACAACGATCACCGCGTGCAGGTATTCGATCTCAAAACCGGCAAGCTTCTACAGACCATCGGTACCCGCGGCGAGGGTGATGGTCAGTTCAATCTGCCATTGCAAGCCGCCACTGCCCCGGACGGAACCTTGTACGTGGTCGACGGCGGCAACTTTCGCGTGGAGGCCTTCGACCCCAACGGTAAATTCCTGTTCACCTTCGGCAAGGTGGGCCGTTTCCCCGGCGATTTCGCCCGCCCCAAAGGCATCGCCACCGACAAGGACGGCAATATCTACGTGGTCGATACGGCATTCGGCAACGTCCAGATCTTCAATAAAGAAGGCAAAGTGCTAATGTTCATCGGTGATCGCGACCGCGCCGGCAAACCCGGCAAGTTCTTCCTCCCTGCCGGGGTCGCCGTAGGCGAGGATGGCCGCGTCTACATGGTGGATCAATATTTTCGCAAGGTGGAAGTCTTCAAACCCTTACCCGGCGCCATGGTTAGCGCAGACGCGCATTAACCGGGATAGCGGCAAGCACTCCTCTAAAACATCATACGCCCTCGCCCGACATCTTGCCCCAAGGCGCTTGGCCAAGCCAATGGACGAATTCATCTGCCGCCAAGGCTTGGCTGATGTAATGGCCTTGCGCGGCATCGCACCCCCACGCCGTCAGCACATCATAGGTCTGCTTGTCTTCCACCCCCTCGGCTATCACCCGCAAGCCGATATTGTGGGCGAGTTCGACAAGGGAATGGACGATCATCGTATTATGGTCATTGCCGCCCATGGCGGTGACGAAGCTCTTATCGATCTTTAGGAGACTCACGGCCGCCTGCTTGAGAAACACCGCCGATGAATAGGCGGTACCAAAATCATCGACGGCGAACGTTACCCCCAGCTTCTCCAAGGCATGGATCATCTCCAACGCCCGCGGCGGATCGGCCATCATCGCCGCCTCGGCGATCTCGAAATCGATCGCGGTGGTTTGCGCCTTGACATCTTCCCCTATGATTTCCGCCACTTCGTTGGCAAAACCGGGATCGTGAAGATCATGGCTGGAAATATTGATGCTTATATCGAGGCCTATGCCCACCTTGCGCCAAGCGCGCCACTGTTCCACCGCCTGCCTCATCACCCACAGCGTCACTGACCTGATGAGTCCCGCCTGCTCGGCGACGGGAATGAACTCACCGGGATACATCAGACCGTGAAGCGGATGCCGCCACCGCAGCAACGCCTCCGCAGCCCTGATCTTGCCGACCTTTAGGTCCACGATAGGTTGATAATAGAGTTCCAGCTGGCGGGCATCGACAGCAGTGCGCAGATCGTCGATCAACGACTGATTGCGAGACGAGTATTGATCCTTGGCGACATCATAGACCGCGAAGCCTGTTTGGTCACGTTTGGCCTCGTACATCGCCATATCGGCCCGCTTCATTAATGCCGTACCGTCGCGGCCGTGTTCGGGAAACATCCCTATTCCTAAACTGGCTCCAACCTGGAACGAACGGTTCTCAAGCTCGAAGGGGCTATTCAACGCCGCCAATACTTTGTTCGCGATGTGCTTGGCGTCTTCCAGATCGGCCGAAGGCAATAACAATGCAAATTCATCACCACCCAGGCGCGCCACCGTATCCGATTCGCGCAACACAGCGCGAAGGCGGCTCGCCACCCGTTGCAGAATCAGATCGCCGCTGTGATGGCCGAGGGTATCGTTGATCTCCTTGAAGTGATCGAGATCCATGATGATTAACGCCAAGGACCGTTCCTCGCGGGATGCGGACAAGACGGCCTGATGGAGCCGGTCCGAGAACAGGGTACGATTGGGAAGATCGGTCAAGCCATCGTGCAGGGCTTGATGCTTGATGGCGGCCATCTGTTGCTTGCGTTCGGTGATATCGCGGGCGATAGCGATAAAATGGCGCTTACCGCTCAACTTCATCTCGCTGATGGCAAGATCAACGGGAATAATCTTGCCGTCCCTGCGCTGGCCAATAGTCTCGCGCCCTACCCCCGTCACCGTGTCGCGCAGCGTGCTCAGCTTACTTTCATCAAAGCACTCTCCATCATCAAAGACCAGCGCCGGCAGCAACGTCTTGATATGGCATCCGCGTAAATCCTCGGGCAGATAATCGAATACGGTACGCGTCGCCTTATTCACCGATTCAATCGTACCTTGGTCATCGAAGGTAATGACGGCATCCGCTACGTTGTCCATCACAGCGCGGATACGCGCCTCACCGGAGGTCAACTGATCCTGCATACGGTTGAATTCCGCGGCTACTTCACCGATTTCATCCTGTTGCCTTATCACCAATTTGGTCTTGCGATCACCTTTGCCCGCCCGATTGATAGCCACTTGCAACCTAGCGATGGGTTTCAACACGCTCAGACGCAGCATCAGCCACATGGCCAAACCAAGAATACCCACCATCATTACTGCCAAACCCCATAAGCGATAGCGCATGAGCTTGATGCGATTCTTGGTATAGGTGGTGGATAGCGACAGTTTCAACACACCGCGCATCGAACTCTTGTCATAGCCATGACAGGCAAGGCATTCGGCGTGTTGTTTTATGGGGATAAACAGGGTCATTACATCCGCCGCGTTCCAGTCCACGGCAATGTGGCCGCGCAATGCGTGTTCGAAGCCGCTTGAGTCGGCGCGGCCTAGATGGCGTGGCGGAACGGATTGACGTTCGAATCGGGGTCGACCCAAGAAATTATTGACCTTGTTGACGGTCTGCAAATCAGTGAAGGCCTCTTGGCCGTCACGGCGCACGACCTCGATATCAATGATCCCCGACTCACCGTGCATCCTGTCCAGCCAGCTGCGGGCCAAGGTCCCTTGTCCGTTGAGCATCAGGGTTTGCAGACTGGCCAACAGGGTACTGCCGTGTATCTCACCCTGCCGCACCGCCTCGGCACGCATGGATTTGCTAATCTGACTATCCAGCCAGATCCCCGCGAGCAACACCAGCAGAAACAACACTGCGGAAATACCCAAAGCCAGACGGATCCCTAAGCTCCTCAACGACGAACTCCTTCTCTCTCGGTCGATTGGGTCACACCAAGTCTCGAGCCTCCGCGTTATCTAGAATACAAGAATGCAATTTACGGCGGCGGCAAACGACGTCGTATGCGCCCCCTTCCCGAAGGGAGCGAGCATCGTCTAACTATAACGAACTTGGGACTATTCCGGTGGTATGAAGGGAATGACTACCGAAAAGAAATTTACAGCGGCTTGGAAGGGACAATATGCGCCACACCGCCGAAACTGCCTACCCAGACGCTGCCGTCGTCGGCATCCGCCATGGAGAAGACATTATCCGCGAACAACCCCTGCATAGTGGTGACCACGGAAAAGCTCTTGCCGTCGTCATTGAGGCGGGCAAGGCCGCGGCTGGTGCCGGCCCAAATCCGAC
>CAYWIQ010000206.1:0-4719 GCA_964458405.1 uncultured Chromatiaceae bacterium | reverse complement strand
GACGCCGCCCACGGCACCAATCCCGCCACGGCGGTGATGTGCGGTTATACGGTGAGGGAGATCCCTACCGATGATCAGGGCGACGTGGATCTGGAGGCGCTGCGCGCCGCGGTCGGTCCCCGCACCGCCGGCATCATGCTGACCAATCCCTCCACCCTGGGCGTGTTCGAGCGGCGCATCGTCGAGATCGCCAAGATCGTGCATACCGCCGGCGGTCTGCTTTACTACGACGGCGCCAACCTCAATGCCATCCTCGGCAAGGTCAAGCCGGGCGACATGGGTTTCGACGTGGTGCACCTGAATCTGCACAAGACCTTCTCCACGCCTCACGGCGGCGGCGGGCCCGGCGCCGGACCGGTGGCGGTGGGTGAACGGTTGCTGCCGTTCCTGCCGGTGCCGCGGGTGGAGCGTGACGGTGAACACTATCGCTGGCTCACGGCAAAGGACAGTCCGCAGACCATCGGCCGGTTGTCGGCGTTCATGGGCAACGCCGGGGTGTTGTTGCGCGCCTACGTCTACGCGCGCATGCTGGGCAAGGAAGGCATGGAGCGGGTCGCCGAGTTCGCGACATTGAATGCCAATTACCTGATGGTGCAATTGGCGCGGCGCGGTTTCAAACTGGCCTATCCCAAGCGGCGCGCCACCCATGAATTCATCGTGACCCTCAAGCCCCAGGCCAAGGAATTGAACGTCACCGCCATGGACTTCGCCAAGCGCCTGCTGGACTACGGTTACCATGCGCCCACCACCTATTTTCCGTTGCTGGTGCCGGAGTGTTTGCTGATCGAGCCCACCGAGACCGAGGCCAAGGAAAGCCTGGACGGCTTCGTCGCCGCCATGGAAGAGATCCAGCGCGAGGCGGAGCGTGACCCGGATACGGTGAGAGGTGCTCCTCACACCCTGCCGGTGAAACGTTTGGATGACGTGCGCGCCGCGCGAGAGTTGGATCTGACCTGGCAGCAAGCCGCCGGCTGACTCCGAACAAAAAATATCATTCATGGGGAAACCGGGACATACGGGACTCAAGCGGCTGCTGTGTGCGACCCGTTACTCCATGGCCGGCCTGTCCTGGGCGTTACGCAAGGAGTCCGCCTTTCGCCAAGAGTTGTTGTTGGTGATTGTCTTAACGCCGCTGGCCTGCTATTTGGGCAAAAGCGGCCTAGAGCGCGCCGTGCTGATCGGCGTGTTGTTGCTGGTACTGATAGTCGAACTGCTCAATTCGGCGTTGGAAGCGGTGGTGGATCGCTTCGGCGACGGTGTGCATGCGTTGTCCAAGGCGGCCAAGGATCTGGGTTCGGCGGCGGTGTTCATCGCCCTGGCCAACGTGGTCTTGGTCTGGGCCTTGGTGTTGCTCGCCCGCTAAGGCGTGAGCCGTTAGCAAATTCCTGTGATGTCGTCACTCCGGCACAGGCCGGGGTCCGGAGACCTACTGGATTCCGATTTGTGCCGGAATGACGAAGCGAATGTTTTTTTGATTGAAATAATGAAGGAGATGATTATGTCAGCGTTGATTTGCGGTTCCATGGCCTTTGATACCATCATGTTGTTCAAGGGCAAGTTTAAAAATCATATCCTCGCCGACAAGGTCCACATCCTCAACGTCTCCTTTCTGGTGCCGGAGATGCGCCGCGAGTTCGGCGGCTGCGCCGGCAATATCGCCTTCGGTTTGAAGATGCTGGGCGGCAAGCCGTTGCCCATGGCCACGGTGGGGAGTGATTTCGATGTCTACGGCGAATGGATGCAGCGTCACCACATCCCCATGGCCCATATCAAGGTGATCGAGGACAGCTATACGGCCCAGGCCTACATCACCACCGATGTGGACGACAATCAGATCACTGCCTTTCACCCCGGCGCCATGGAGTCGGCCGATGAAAACCGGGTCAGCGATGCCAAAGACGTCACCATCGGCATCGTGTCGCCCGACGGGCGCGACGGCATGCTCAAACACGCCGCTCAATTCGCCGAGGCCAAGATCCCCTTCATCTTCGATCCCGGCCAAGGCATGCCCATGTTCGACGGCAACGATTTCAAAAAGTTTATTGATCAGGCCAGCTGGGTGACGGTCAATGATTACGAGGCGCAGGTACTGCAAGAGCGTACCGGTCTTACGCCCCATGAGATCGCCGAACGGGTGGAGGCCTTGATCATCACCCTGGGCGCCAAGGGCGTGCATATTTACGTCAAGGATCACCGCTATGAAATTCCCGCCGCGGCACCGTTGCGGGTGCTGGATCCCACCGGTTGCGGCGATGCCTTCCGTGCAGGGTTGCTCTACGGCTTGATGAACGGTATGGACTGGGAAACCACCGGCCGTATCGCCGCCATGATGGGCGCCGTCAAGATCGAGACCCCCGGCACCCAGAATTATCGCTTCACACGTGACGAGTTCGCAGCGCGTTTCAAGGAAAATTACGGGTATGTATTTTGATATGAGCAGCATGCAACGCCGACTGCCATTTTCCAGTTAGCAGAAACCTGTGATGCGGGTTCTAGGCGATGGGCAGTCTGTATAATTTCCAGTCGCCATTCCGGCCAAAGCCGGAATACAGAAACCTTCCCCGATATAACGGCGCTATACCCGGGGTCTTTGTTCAGCACAGGGGGGCAAAATGCAAAGGCTGACGGCGCGGAAATTGGTGTGGTGTTGATTTAAATTTCGGTGTGATGCGTAGGTTTGAGGGTGATCAAGGTTTCACCGCCACCACCAGCACCACCGCGCCGCGGCCGGTGTGGAATTTGCCCTCAATGACGTCGCGTTCCAGTTCCCGGGCATGGATGAAACGCAGACCGTCCAGTTCCTTTTTCAAGCCGGTAAGGGTCATGGTCATGTCGGCGGTGGGCGGCCCGCCGGTCTTAAGCAACAGTTGCGCCGGTGTATAGGCCTCCAGCACAAAGACGCCGCCGGGTTTGAGGCCGGCGACCACCTTGCGGTGTACGCTGTTGCGAATGCCGGAAGGTAAATGGCAAAAGATGGAGACGATGGCGTCCCAACTGTTGGGGCTGATGGCGAAGTTGGTGAGATCGGCGATGCGGGTTTCGATGGTTACGTCACGTTGCTCCGCCAGACGTTGGGCCTTGGTCATGCCCACCACCGAGGCGTCGACGCCCATGACCTTGCATCCCTGTTCGGCCAGGAACACGGCGTTGCGGCCTTCACCTTCCGCCAGGCTCAGCACCTTGCCCTTGGGGATTTGATCGGCGACGCTGGCCAAAAAGGCATTGGGCGCCGTGCCGTACACGTATTCCGGAGTGCTGTAACGTACATCCCACATAGGTTTCGTTTACTTAACTCCCGCTTCTGCTTGCCGGGTCTGGCTCGCCCGGCGGTAGCGCAGGAAAGTCATCGGACCATAAAAGGCGATCACCAGCGCATAGCCCAAAATACCCAGCCCCACGGAATAACCGAGGTCGGTGTTTTCGCTGGGATAAAGATACATCACCGTCTCTCCGAGTATGGTCATGAACAGCGCCGGCAGCAAACTGTAAACGAGGCTGTGTACCGGTTTGGCGCGGGCCGCCATGCGTACCATCAGGGCATAGTATTCGCTTTCACCCATGGCCCGGATCAGCCAGATCTTGCTGCTGTTGGAGGTGGCCACCAGCAGCGAGGCCACCAGGATCACGATACCCGAACCAATGTCCCAATAGGGGATGATGAATACGAACAGCGTCAGGATGGCGAACGGCCAGCGAAAGCGGCGGATGACGCTATTGGATTCCAGCTCCAGGTTGGGCGAGGCCAGATAGGTCGAACCGATGTCGGCCAGGCGCGAGATTAAAATGATAATGGCCAGGGTGAGTTTCAGGCCTTCATGCGTTTCCACGATATGGCTTCCTTAACTGACGAGGTAAAACCGACCGGGCGCCGCGCGCGGTCCGGTCATCTTCTATAACGGCTGATTACAGCCGGAGTTCAGTTTCGAGATTTCGCTATATAAATCATAAGCATTTTGTGAAGTAGGCAGGGCCTGGCGGTCCATTCCGGCCATTGTGATACGTTACAATACCGACAAGGCAGTAACAGCGGTACGGGCAGCGTAGCGCGAATCAAAGGGAGGCGACAATGCCGTCATTCGACGTGGTATCGGAAGTGGACATGCATGAAGTGACCAACGCGGTGGACCAAGCCAATCGCGAAGTCACCACCCGCTTCGACTTCAAGGGCACCAATGCCAAATTCGAGCGCAACGAGGCGGTAGTGAACTTATCCGCTCAGGTGGATTTTCAGCTCAAGCAGATGCTGGATATCCTCAAAGACAAACTGGCGCGCCGCGGTGTGGACGTCGGCTGCCTGGAGGTCAAGGATCCGGAGATCGCCCTCAATCAAGCGCGGCAGGCGGTGGTCTTGCGCCAGGGAATCGACAGCGCGTTGGCCAAAGACATCGTCAAACGCATCAAGGACGCCAAACTCAAGGTGCAGGCCGCCATTCAAGGTGACAAGGTGCGGGTGACCGGCAAGAAGCGTGATGACCTGCAGGAGGTTATCGCCATGTTGCGTAAGGAAAAGCTGGAGCTGCCGTTGCAGTTCAACAATTTTCGCGATTGAGTGCGGTTTTCGTCGCGGATGATTCGAGTCAATCTATCTATGTAATTGTGCCCTGGCGGGCGGATTGATTTGGGGCGGCATTTCGCGCCGCTTGCGAGTGACTTTCTTTTGCGCGGCCAAAAGAAAGTCACCAAAGAAAAGGCCGCCCCGACGGTTTGGCCCTGCGGGCT
>CAYWIQ010000205.1:0-4740 GCA_964458405.1 uncultured Chromatiaceae bacterium | reverse complement strand
CACAGGATGGTGTCGTGCGTGCTGGCAATGAACAGCTTGTCGATGAAGTCCTCTTCGCGCATCGAGGTGGCCGCCTTGCCCCGGCCACCGCGCTTCTGAGTGCGGTATTCACTGATGGGCTGGGCCTTGGCGTAACCGGCATGGGACAACGTCACCACCACGTCTTCCTCGGCGATGAGGTCCTCCAGGCTGAGATCTTCCTGGGTGGCGACGATGTCGGTGCGGCGTGTGTCACCGTATTGTTCCCTAATCCCGGTCAGCTCATCGCGAATCACCTGCATGAGGCGATCGGGGTTGCCGAGAATCTCCAGTAATCCCTCAATTTTTACCAATAACTCTTTATATTCGTTTACGATCTTTTCCTGTTCCAGACCGGTGAGGGTGTGCAGGCGCAGATCCAGAATCGCCTTGGCCTGGGCCTCGGACAGCCGATAACCCTGATCGCTCAAACCGAACTCGGACGCCAAGTCCTCGGGTCGGGAGGCGGCGGCACCGGCGCGGGCCAGCAGATCAGTTACCACACCCGGCGCCCAGGCGCGGGCCATCAAACCCTCCTTGGCCTCGGCAGGGTTGGCGGCGGCCTTGATCAGGGCGATGACCGGATCGATGTTGGCGAGGGCCACGGCCAGGCCTTCCAGGATATGGGCCCGATCCCGCGCCTTGCGCAGTTCGAACACCGTGCGCCGGGTCACCACCTCGCGGCGGTGACGGATAAAGGCCTCGAGGATCTGCTTGAGATTGAGCAGACGCGGTTGGCCGTCCACCAGCGCCACCATGTTGATGCCGAATACGCTTTGCATCTGGGTGTGCTGGTAGAGGTTGTTGATCACCACCTCCGGCACCTCGCCGCGGCGTAGCTCGATCACCATGCGCATGCCGTCCTTGTCGGATTCATCGCGCAGTTCGGTGATACCCTCGATGCGTTTGTCCTTGACCAGTTCGGCGATCTTCTCCAGCAAGTTGGCCTTGTTCACCTGATAGGGCAGTTCGGTAACGATGATGGACTGCTTGCCCTTGCTGTCCTCTTCGATCTCGATGCGTGCCCGTACGTAGATGCGGCCGCGACCGGTGTGATAGGCCTCGTATATGCCGCGCGCGCCGTTGATTATCCCGGCGGTGGGAAAATCCGGACCGGGGATCAGCTTCATCAATCCGGGGATATCGATGGCCGGATCATCAATCAGGGCCAGACAACCGTCGATCACCTCATTGAGATTGTGAGGCGGCACGTTGGTGGCCAGCCCCACGGCGATCCCCGCCGCGCCGTTGATGAGCAGATTGGGAATCTTGGCGGGAAAGACGCTGGGCTCTTTCTCCGACTCGTCGTAGTTGAGGATGAAGTCGACGGTCTCTTTATCGATATCCGCCAGCAGTTCGTGGGCGATGCGCGACATGCGCACCTCGGTGTAACGCATGGCCGCCGGCGAGTCGCCGTCCACCGAACCGAAGTTACCCTGGCCGTCCACCAGCATGTAGCGCAATGAAAAAGGCTGGGCCATGCGCACGATGGTGTCATAGACCGCGGTGTCGCCATGGGGATGGTATTTACCGATGACGTCGCCCACCACGCGCGCCGATTTCTTGTAGGGCTTGTTCCAATCGTTGCCCAACTCGCTCATGGCGAACAGTACCCGACGGTGTACCGGCTTGAGGCCATCGCGGACGTCGGGTAAGGCCCGTCCGACAATGACGCTCATGGCGTACTCCATGTAGGAGGTCCGCATCTCGTCTTCGATGTTGACGGCCAGGACTTCTTTGGCGAATTCGGTCATGGTGGCGCTGTTCCTCTCCAGTGGCTTTGCCTCTCCGGGCATTAACGCCGGTAGCTACTTGTGCAAACAGCGAATTCTATCATAAATGGGGACTGGCCCGCAGCGTTTGTACATCCAGGGGCGGGCATGTTCCCGTGGTGCTGGACCCCCGGGATCCGGCACCCTCATTCAAGTGGATGTTATTCCGTTCCGTGCTGGGTCAGCTCAAGTTTTGCTGAAATTACCCTCGGCAACGCGTCGGGCAGATCGGGTGAATAACTCACAGCGTACGGGATTTGATCCTCGGGAAACCAACGGGACCAATACCCCCGTTCGAGAGACAGTCGGCTACATCCCCACTTGCAAACCCCATCCCCTCCCATGTTCCCGCCGGGGTGCAAGAAAATCATTGCACCCGTTCGACGGGGAAAAGGTTCACAGGACCTTTTCGTTATCCCGTCTCACCCCCTTGAAGGGGAGGGAATTAAAGGTAAGCCAGAACGTTAATGATGATCATTAAGCAATGGCTCCAGACGCTGAACCCCTGTGACTCCTCCCCCTTCAAGGGGGAGGCTGGGAAGGGGATGGGGTGCTTCGGCTGTAAAAACCCCTTCCCTACTCCTCCTATCAAGAGGGGGGAAACACCAAGGCAAGCTTCGATGGTACAACAGCACTCAGGACGCCTGGGCATTGCGCCCCATCATCGCCGCCATCTTTTCCAACGTCGGCGCGGTGACTACGCCCTTTTCGGTGACGATGGCATCGATCAATTCCGCCGGAGTGACATCGAAGGAGGGATTCCAGGCCTCGGCGCCCGTGGCGGCGATGCGTTGTCCGGCCAGGTTCAACACTTCGTCGGCGGAACGATTTTCGATGCGGATCTCGTTGCCGCCGGCAATAGCCATGTCCACCGTGGAGGTAGGCGCCACCACCATGAATTTCACCCCGTGATAGCGTGCGGCGACCGCCAATTGATAGGTGCCGATCTTGTTGGCGGCATCGCCGTTGGCGGCGATGCGGTCCGCGCCGACGATCACCCAGCGTACGCCGCCTTGTTTCATCAAGTGGGCGGCCGCCCCCTCCACCACCAATGTCACCGGGATATGTTCCTGCACCAATTCCCAGGCGGTGAGGCGCGCCCCCTGCAGCCACGGCCGGGTCTCATCGGCGTAGACCCGATCGATCTTGTCCGCCGCATAGGCGGCGCGAATCACGCCCAACGCCGTACCGTAACCGCCCGTTGCCAGGGAACCGGTGTTGCAATGGGTCAAAACCGCGCAGCGGCGCGCAATGAGTTCGGCGCCCAGTTCGCCCATGCGCTTGTTAGCGGCGATGTCTTGCTCGTGAATCCGCACTGCTTCGGCCAGCAAGGCGGCGGTGGGATCGCCCTGCAGCAGCGCCATATGGCCACGCATATGGTCTATGGCCCAAAACAGGTTGACCGCGGTGGGACGGGACGCGGCCAGGCGCTGCAGATCCTCTTCGATGTCTTGTTTCCAGGTGGCCGGGGAGCGGCTGTAGCGATCCTTGGCGGCCAGGACGACGCCGTAGGCCGCCGCCACGCCGATGGCAGGCGCGCCGCGCACCACCATATCGCGTATGGCATCGGCCACCCCGGCGACATCCGCCAGCAGGACATGCTCATGGCGCAGCGGTAACACCCGCTGATCCAACAACTTCAGCCCCTGGTCGCTCCATTCCACCGCGCGGATGGTGTCGTGTCCCGTTTCAGTCATGCTGCCCCCCATCAATCCGACGGCGCATGATAACGGTGAAATCACCTTGACGCCAACCGCATCCGGATTCAGCTGTCGGGGCCGGCTGCCGATATAGAATCAACAGTGAAAATATCTCCTATCCCATAGAAATTATGAATAAATTTTTTCTTACTAGAGCCAGCCTCTTCTATAGAAATCGTGGCATTGGCCTGCTGCTGATGAGTGTATTGACCCTGGCCTCGCCGAGCTGGAGCCACGCTGACACGGCTCTCACCTTGCCACTGCCGCTGGACCTTCCGTCAAAACCGACGGCGATTCCCCAGGAGATGCGCTTTATCACCCTGGGCCGCGTCACCTTCGTCACCAACCACTGGCAATTGACCAAGACCGCCAAACGCATGCTCGACCGGATGGCGGCTTATCTCGACGCCAATCCCGGCGTCGAACGGATATTGGTGGACGGTCATACCGATTGGGTAGGGAGTGCAAAATTCAACGATAGGCTTTCCGACAAGCGCACTCAGACCGTCCTGGATTATCTGGTCAGTAGAGGGATAGACCCCACTCTCATCCATATGAAGG
This sequence comes from uncultured Chromatiaceae bacterium, assembly GCA_964458405.1. Lineage (GTDB taxonomy): Bacteria > Pseudomonadota > Gammaproteobacteria > DRLM01 > DRLM01 > JARRQJ01. The sequence goes on along the minus strand of CAYWIQ010000205.1, from coordinate 689 downwards.
GCCACGGAGAACACGCCCCCACGGACGAAAACTGGACCCGCCTGGGCCGTATCCGCAACCGCCAGGTGGAATTATTCGCCGTGTACCTGTCGAAGCCTTCCCCGTATCGGATCAGCGCCAACCCGCGGTATGTATCCCCTCCCGGTTAAAGTGAAACCCCGCTTAGGGTTGAGGTGGTCGGGGAAATAAAGCGAATATAGGTTAGTAACGGCGGCAATGGCCCTGCAGCGGCCTCCGCAAATGCCGCCAAGCCGATTCGGGTATACTTGCTAACTTGTTCTCATAGATAATTTCGACCATGGAATCCGTCGACATCCTGCTCCATGCCCGCTGGATCATTCCGGTGGAACCCGACAACCTCGTCCATGAGCACCACAGCCTGGCCATCAAGGACGGCCGCATCCACGCCATCGCACCGACCCGGGCGGCCCGCAATCGTTACCGCGCCGAGGTGGAAGTGGAACTGGCCGATCAACGAAGAAATTTTGTCACGATGAAAGGTCGTGCAACCGTTGATGGCAAACTTGTTTGTGAAATAGAGGCAACGGCGGCACTTGTTCAAAAAGAGGATATATGAGTACGCAAAAATCCACATCGAACCTGACACGTATTACCACAAGAACCGTGGTAGAGATGAAAGCCAAACAGGAAAAAATCAGTATGATCACGGCTTATGATTATACGATGGC
>CAYWIQ010000204.1:0-4768 GCA_964458405.1 uncultured Chromatiaceae bacterium | reverse complement strand
ACGCACGTATTTCTCCGGCTGGTCGGGACCGCGGCTCACCGTGGCCACATCGCGCAGATAAACCGGCGCGCCGTTGTGCATCCCCACCACCAGCGCGGCCACGTCTTCGGGACTGCTCAGCAACGTTCCGGCGCGTACCAGGATCTCTTGGTTATTCGCCACCAGCGACCCCGCCTCATGTGAGACGTTGGCGTCGGATAAGGCGGCCCGCAAATCATCCAGCGCGATGTGGTAGCCGGCAAGACGCTGCGGATCCAGTACCACGTGCACGACCTGATCGGTACCGCCGATAGTGTAGATATTGCGCGTGCCCGCCACCCGCTTTAGCTCCACCTCAATGGTGTGCGCCACCTGCTGCAAATCATAGCCGCCGCGGTTGGGATCCTGGGTCCATAGGGTAAGGGTCACAATGGGAACGTCGTCGATACCCTTGGGTTTGACGATGGGCTGGCCGACGCCGAGATTGGCCGGCAGCCAATCCTGATTGGAAAAAACCGCGTTATAAAGGCGTACGATGGCATCGTTGCGCGGCTCTCCCACCTTGAATTGCACCGTCAGCACCGCCATCCCCGGCCGCGATACCGAGTAAACGTGTTTGATGCCCTTGATCTCGGAAAACACCTGCTCGGCAGGCGTACTGATCAATTGCTCCACTTCCTCGGCAGACGCGCCGGGAAAGGGAATGAACACGTTAGCGAAGGTGACGTCGATCTGCGGCTCTTCCTCGCGCGGGGTGATCAACACCGCGAACAACCCCATCAACAAACCCAGCAGCGCCAGCAGCGGCGTGATTTCGGTATGCAGAAATTTCTTGGCAATCGTTCCTGATATGCCTAAACGCTCATTGGCCATGAAGCGCCTGCCGTTCCTTAAGTGCCAATCCGCCCGCCACAGGATCCAACACCACGTTTTCCCCTTCCTCTAAGCCCGCCAGCACCTCGATCATATCGTTGCTGCGCGTCTGTCCGACACGCACCTGCCGCAGGCCGACGGCACCGTCGCCACCGACCACGTATACCGCCGTCAATTCGCTGCGATGAATCACCGCCCGGCGCGGCACCAGCAGCTGACGGGTTTCGCCCACATCAAAAGCCACCTTGACGAAGGTCCCGGAGCGTACGTCCTTCAGGTCCTCGGGGAGGTTCATTCTGACCTTGACGGTATGACTGAGCGGATCGGCATAAGGAAACACCGTGAGATGGTCTACGCTAACGCTGGGTATCCCTTCACCGGGAAACCGAATGGTCGCCTGGCCGGCACGGCTGACGGCGGCGATAAAACTTTGCGGGACCTGGACGCTTACCCGTAGGTCTTTCAGTGACAGCCCGGTCATTAATGGTTGGCCCACCTGGACGGTTTCACCCACCTCAGCTTGGCGCGCGACCACAAAACCGCTGTATGGCGCCTTGATCACGGTCCGCGCCAACGCCTCCTCGGCCACCTTTACTTGGGCCTCGGTCGCTGCCAAACGAGCCTCGGCGCTTTTGAGCGCCGCGCTGACGCGGTCCATATCCGATTGCGCCACCAGTTTTTTGGAGATGAGGTTCTTGACGCGATTATATTCCTGGCGCGCCTCCGTAACACGGGCCTTGGCTTCCTCCCTAGCGGCCTTGCCCTGGGCAAGACGGGCTCGCTGCTCTTTATCGCGGAATCGGATAAGAACACTGCCCTTGGGCACAAAATCATCCACGTCGAAATTGATCTGTTCAATGCGGCCCACGAACTCGGCGGAAACCGTGGATTGGCGCACCGGCTCAACCACCCCATCCAGCACCCGCTCGTCAACGACGCTCTTATAGGTGGCCGCTATGGTCGCCAATGCCCCCACCGCTTTCAAAGGCATAACGATCAAGAGTGCGCTGCCGACCCAGGCAGCTATGAGAGCCTTTCCCGCTCGAGGATTTCCCATAAACCCGCCTCCCTACAAGACCAATAATTAGAATATAAGAATATCATTATATATAATTAAATCAAGTCCCCGCCCTTTCACACCCCCCTCATGCTTCGACCATAATAACCACATGATAATTATAGTTTAATTTATCAAGAAGTCCCTCACATAGAATTTCCACCCCGCCCGCTAAATGCCTCCCCCTTTTGCCTAACGACTTGGGATGCCACTATGCCTTATGCGAAGACAATTCGGCTATGCCGTGAATCTTTTACCCGGCGATAGCGGTCAAACGATACAACAGGACGATGAACGCGCTTTCCATTTAATTATTTCCACATCCCATACGGTCGTTAAATTAACCGCAGCCACGCAAAGCCCTTCCCCCTTCGGCCAATCAGTGGTCGCGAATTGGACGACGCAACCAGCCAGATCAATCGCAAGGATTTACCATGAAGGAAAAAATCGATTTTTCGCTCGTGCTGTCGCAAATAAAGCCGACAGCTGGATTCACTTTTAATAACAGCGGAAGACACCATGCACTCTCCACCGCACCACCACCGTCGCGGTTGCAGATGGAAATCCATGTGCCGATGGATTATGGTTGGAAAAATTAAATTTACAATACTGCCTTGAACACTGATTCGTATAAGAAACCCCAATGGATAGGACGAACGCATATGGCCAGATTATTGGCCGTGCTGATTTGTTTTAACGCCCTAACAACGGCGCGCGCGTCCGAACCGTCACCCAACTTGGCCTTACCCGATTTCGGCGATGCGTCAGGCACATTGATGTCGCCCCAAGAAGAGCAGCAGCTGGGCGCGCAATTCATGCGTTCGGTGCGACGCTCCGTAAAGATCATCGATGATCCACAGGTGGAAGAATATATCCAGAACTTGGGTTATCGCCTGGTAGCCGGTGCCGATCCGCAACCCTACCGTTTCACCTATTTCGTGGTCCAAGATCCGGAAATCAACGCCTTCGCCGGCCCGGGGGGGTATATCGGTGTCAACAGCGGTTTGATACTGATCGCTCAGTCAGAGAGCGAACTGGCCAGCGTACTCGCCCACGAAACTGCACACGTCACCCAACATCATTTGCTGCGTTCATTCGACAAGGCCAGCCATACCAATCTGCCGGCCACGGCGGCCTTGATCGCCGCCTTGATTCTGGGCGGCCACAATCCGCAGCTAGCGGAGGCCGCCATCGCCTCCACCATCGCCGGCAGCCAACAGCTGCAAATCAATTTCACCCGCAGCAACGAATTGGAGGCGGATCGGGTAGGCATGCAAATCCTGGTGGCCGCGGGTTACGACCCACGCAACATGCCGGCCTTCTTTGAGCGCATGCAAAAGGCCACCCGTTATTATCAAAGCGGTATACCCAAACTGCTGCTTGACCACCCGGTCACCACCGAGCGCATTGCCGATACCGAAAACCGCGCCGCCCAATATCCACATATCAAACCACCGAATGATATGTCTTTTGAACTGATTCGCGCCAAGATACGGGTCATTACCGCGGACGATCCCACCCAGCCGCTTCAATATTTCGCAGCCTCCCTCAAGGACAAAACCTATACCCACGAGCAAGCGGCACGTTACGGCTATGCCCTGGCGCTGCTGAACAACGCCCAACTCGATAAGGCGAGGGAGCAGATCGACTGGCTACTGAAAAAATCGCCCAACAGCATTCCCTATCTTATCGCCAAGGCACAGTTGGAATCCGCGGCGGGCAACGGCAAAGACGCACTTAAGATATATAGCAACGCCATCCAGCTCTACCCACGCCATTACCCACTGACTATCCTCTACAGCACCGAGCTGCTGCGCCAGGGACAACCGGCCGCGGCGCAAGACCTGTTACAGGAATATCTGCGCCACCGCGAACCCAAGCCGCTGGTCTACAAGCTGCTCGCCCAGGCCGAAAACGATGACGGTTCTCCTGTCGACTCTCTGCAGTCACTAGCGGAATATGATTATCTGAACGGCCAAACCCAAAGCGCCATCGAGCAACTCAACCGGGCGCTGAGCATGACCAAAAAGGATGACTTTTACCACGCCTCACGCATCGAGGCCCGCCTCAAAGAACTCAAACACCAGGCGGAACTGGAAAATCAGACTAAATCGAAATAGAACGCACCGACGTATTTATTCGCCCCCACCGCCCGCGGTAAGCGCGGACCGGACCGCCGCCGTGACCTGCGCCGCGTCGGGGATCGATGCCGCTTCCAGGGCACCGTTATATGGTGTGGGGACATCGGCGCCCGCCACGCGGCCGATAGGAGCCTCCAGCTCGAAGAAACTCGCCTCGCTCAAGGCCGCTACGATCTCCGCGCCGGCACCGGCGAATCGGCAATCCTCCTCCACCACCAAGGCACGATGGGTCTTGGCCAGCGAGGCCTGTAACAACGGCAGGTCAATGGGCCGCAGGCTGCGCAGGTCTATGACCTCCGCCTCAATGCCTTCCTTAGTTAAGTCCTTTGCCGCCGCCAGGCACACCGCCACCATCCGCGACCAGGCAATCAAGGTAATGGCCTTGCCGCTGCGGCGCACCACCGCACTGTGCAACGGCGGCGGCGCGGCCTGTGGATCGAAAGGACCCTTAGCGAAATACAACAATTCGTGCTCCACAACGATAATGGGATCATCGTCCTGCACCGCTTGCGTCAACTGCCAGTAGGCGTCCTGCGGCGTGGCCGGCACTGCTATGCGCAAGCCGGGAACGTTCATCAAGGTATGCTCCAAGCGTTGGGAATGCTGCGCACCCAATTGCTTGGCCACCCCTCCCGGCATGCGTACCACCAAGGGTACCGATAATTGGCCGCCCGACATGTAGCGCAGCTTGGCCGCCATATTCACCATGGCATCCAAC
>CAYWIQ010000203.1:0-4808 GCA_964458405.1 uncultured Chromatiaceae bacterium | reverse complement strand
AATTGGACCTCGCCGTTAAACACTTCCGGGCAGCGATCGCTACCAAGCCCGACTATGCCGACGCCTATAATAACCTGGCGACCGCTATCCAGAAGCAAGGACAAGAAGCGCGATCCATCGAAATTCTCAAACAGGCCATCGCCCTGGATCCACAGCACGTCAGCGCCTATAACAATCTCGCCATCATTCTCGCACAGCAGTGGCACACCACCGAGGCCACCGAAATGGTGCAACGAGCATTACAGATCCGCCCCGACTTCGCCGATGCCTACAACACGCTGGGCAACATCCACAGCTGGCAGGGGAATGCCACCGATGCCCTGACGATGTTCCGCCGCGCACTGGAACTCGATCCGGGCAATGTCATAGCCCACAGCAACATACTAATGATGATGCAATACCTCCCCCGCTATTCAGCCCATGATCTCCTGGCGGCGGCCGAGGAATGGGACACACATTACGCCCGGCCGATAGCACATTTACCACCCCCCGCCAATCCGCCCGACCCCGACCGTCGGCTGCGCATCGGTTATATATCCGCGGACTTTTGTTCACATCCAGTGGGATATTTCATCGAAGACGTCATCGCTCAGCACGACCAGCGCCGTTACGAAATATTTTGTTACTACAACGGGACTGAACAAGATGAGGTAACCGCGCATCTGCAAAAAGGCGCGGATCATTGGCGCGTCATCGATGGACTATCGGATCAAAACGTGGCCGAGGGCATACGCGCGGATGGCATAGACATCCTGATCGACCTCTCCGGCCATACCCGCGCCCACCGTCTACTGGTCTTTGCCCGCCGCACCGCACCTGTCCAATTGACCTGGCTGGGATATTTCGCAAGCACGGGCATGACAGCCATCGATTACATTATTGCTGACCGCTTCGTCATCCCACCTGCGGAGGAGCACAATTACACGGAACGGGTGGAACGGCTGCCCCACGGCTATCTGTGCTTCACCCCCCCCGCTACACCGATTGCGGTCAAACCGCCACCGGCACTTTCCCAAGGTTACGTCACCTTCGGCTGTTTGAATAATCCGGGGAAAATCACATTGGAGGTGGTAGCCTGTTGGTCAAGACTGTTGCAAGCTCTGCCTAACGCACGACTCAAGCTCAAGTACAAATTCTTTAAGGATAAGGCGGCAAAAGAGCATTTCCGCCGCGCCTTCGCCAAGCACGGCATCGACTCGCAGCGACTCAGTTTCGAGGATGAATCACCCCGCCATGAATACCTTGAAAGCTATAACAGCATCGATATCTGCCTGGATCCCTTCCCCTTCAACGGTTGCACCACCACCATGGAAGCACTATGGATGGGGACTCCTCTTATCACACGGCGCTGGGAACGCTTCGCTGGCCACATGGGCGATACCATCCTGCACAATCTCAATCTGGCGGAATACATCACGGACAGCGAAGACAGTTACATCGAAAAGGCGGTAGCCCTTGCCAGCGACCTGACCCGTCTCAGCGATCTGAGCGGCCGGTTACGCGACACGTTGTTATCGTCACCGTTGTGCGACCCGGCGACCTTCACCCGCGACCTTGAAGGTATCTATCGGACGTTGTGGACACGCTGGTGTCACAACCGTACTACGCCTCAAGTGTGAAGCGGTCAGCACGGGGCATCACCTAGCGGCCGGTAACATTGGCGCCCAAAGCGCCCACCGCGACGAATACGGTGTCCGCTGTGACCTTGTATAAGTCGGCAGACCCTGCGGTGGTCAGCGTCCATGAATCACTGGCGCCGGCACCTCTGAAGGCGATAGTCCCGGCCTGACCCACCGCCACGAACAGATCATTGCCGCCGAAGGTGACGGAGTACAGATTGTTGCTGGTCGAGGCGCTTTCCGCGCTCCAAGTCGCACCGTCACTGCTTGAAATAATCGTCCCGGCGCCGCCGACCGCAACGTAGGTACCGGCGCCGTAAGCCACAGCCGAAAGGTTTTGGGAGACATTGGAATTGCGTTTTACCCAAGTAACCCCGTCGTGACTGGTCAGCAACAACCCCTGATAACCGACCGCGATGAAATCACCGTTCACATACGCCACGTTGTACAGGTCCTGACTGACCGTCGAATCTTGCTTTTTCCACGCGCCGCTGAGCACGGCGGTATTGTTGGTCATAATGGTCCCGCCCAACCCGACGGCGACGTACGTCCCGTTACCGTAGGCGATGCCGTACATCTTCTGGCCGGAATTGACGGACGTCGCAGCCTTCCACGTCACCGTATCGTTGCTGGTCACGATTGAGCCGTCAACAGTCATGGCGACGAATTGCGTTCCGTCGAATAACACGGAAGTAAACACGGCGGTCGACGCGAGGGGAACAGTGGCGCTGCTCCAGCTGCTGACGCCGCCCGTATTGGTGGGACCGAACGGCGCGGACAAGATGCTAGCCGATTCGCCGACGGCAACAAAGGTGTTTCCACCGTAGGCGACCCCGCCTAAAGCGCCGGTGGTCAAGCTGCTACCCACGGTCCAGGTGAGTCCCGTCCCGCTCGCACCCAGTGTGGTGGTAAACACCGGGGTGGGTGATCCTCGCACGCCGCCAGAATTGGTTGCGGTGAGAATGAAGGAATACTGGGTTTGATTGGTCAGATTGTTAAGGGTATAGGGCGGGTTTACAGATAGTTTGACGCCGTCATAGTCTGTTAGCGAAACGGTCGATCCCGCTTTGTAATAGAGGTCATAATATTGCCCGGGTTGGGCGTCCCAGGTCGCGACCACCTGGGCATCACCTGGCGTGACGCTAAACCCGGTTACGGTGGTGGAAGGTGACGATGAACTACCGCCGCAGGCGGCCAACAACAACAGAACAAGGGCGGCACTAACTCTTAAGAAGCGGATCACGAACACACCAATCGGTTGTACAACGGGCTAGGCTTGCTGATGAGCTATTTTGAAGAGTACCCGATTGCGCTTTCCGTTCACAAGCCATTCCGCGACCGGGCAATCGCGGTTAAGGTCGGCGACAGAACCCAAGCATGGAAAAGGCCGTCACTTGCCACTGATGTTGGTACCTGCCGCCCCCACGGCGATAAAGACATCGGCCGGTGCAATACTATACAGATCCTGAGAACCGGCATTACCCGCCGACCACGTACCGTCGGCACCGCTGGTACTGTAAATCAGGGTACCCACCGTACCGGCGGCGATGAATTGAGCATCCGGCCCGAAGCAAATCGAATTGAGGCTCTGAGTGGTGGCAAGGGCCTGCACGTTCCAATTACCCGCATCGGCGCTTGACACGATGGTGCCGGCGTCACCGACCGCAACATAGGTATCCAGGCCGTAGGTCACATCCCGCAGATTGTTGTTGGTCCCGGAGGTTTGTAACGTCCAGGTGCTGCCGTCCGAACTGGTCAATATCGTCCCGGCGGCGCCCACCGCGATGAACTGCCCGTTGACATAGGACACACCGTACAAATTCTGACTCGTACCCGAGGATTCCGCCTGCCAGCTACTGCTGACACCGCCGCCGGTGTTGCGAAAAATCGCGCCGCCGTCGCCCACCGCAATGTAGACCGGTCCGGCGCCGTAGGCCATGGCGTGCATGGTCGGGGCACCGGCAATGGCGGTTCCCGCCGTCCAGTTCAAGGTGTCGCTACTGAGGAGGGTAGAACCGTCCATTCCCAAGGCGATGAAGCGTGACCCGTCGAAAAGTACCGAAGACAAATCGGCGGAAAAGCCGGCGGGCAACGAGGTCGCGGCGCTCCATGCTGTGACCCCGGCGGTCGCGGTATAGCTGTGGGGCGCGGAAAAGACCGTCGCCCCATCGCCCACGCTAACGTAATAGCTGCCGCTGTAGGCAATACTGTTCAAGGCTTGGCCGCTGAGCGGGGTGGAGACGGTCCATGGCACACTGGGGTTGAGCAGGCGCGGCGTCGCGGTCATCACCGCCGTCGTCGGTCCGGTCTTGCTGCCGTTGTCACTGGCATTGATGATGAAGGCGTATTGCGTGCCGTTGGCCAGCCCCGTCACCACATACGGCGAGGTGATCCCGGCACCGATATAATCGTGGCTACTGGTGGAGACGCTGGAACCCGCCTTATAGTATAACCAATAAGTTATCCCCGGCTGGCTGTCCCAGGTCAGCACCGCGCGGTTTTCACCCGCGGTAACCGTGAAATTGCTTGGCGCCGTGGCGGGTGCCGAGGGTTGATTCAGGCAGGCGGATAACAACAGCGGCAGGAACACGGTGACGGTTCGGGCAATGCGCATCAGGGGAACACCTTTCCACATGGTCGGCTCGAGGCCTTGACGAACGGCCACGAAGAATAACCGAAGGTTCTACACGGAAACAAGTACGCGCCGCTCAACGCCGGCATAGCGCCTACTGCAAGAGCGGATGATCCTTGGGCAATTGCTTGGAGTACCAGAGGGCTAGTTTGTGCCGCAGGGATTGTTGCGAAACCTGATCCTCGGGCAGGGCTTGAATCAAGTTATCGCGGACCAGTAGGCGGTAAAGATACAATATCTTATCGCTCGCCGAGTCCGTCGCTTCGAACTCAACGACACCACGCGCCTGCGCGTACTTCACCCCCACCGCTATCGCGGCCTTGACCAATTCCGCTTCGTGCTTGAGCTTTTTCATGGTGAATCCCACTCCAGCTGCAAAGGGTAATGGTAACAAGCTTTCCCAAGATGGCAAAACGCCGGTCGCGCCGTGAACTGACCTAGACATTACCGATTCCTCGAATATATCTTGTCTCGGCGTGCCGTCATATACATACTATGTCCCGCCATCCATTCCAGAGAATATAAAGGTGTAGGGTATGAACTTGTGTCCCTGTCAA
>CAYWIQ010000202.1:0-4809 GCA_964458405.1 uncultured Chromatiaceae bacterium | reverse complement strand
ATGGGGAACCGGGGCTCGGGTTTCAGGTAAACCTTATGTTTCCGCCGGCAAGGATTGAAATATGGCCATCTCGATTTGGCAGGGAGGAATACAGCGATGAACAGCGGCAATCTATTTCAGAGCACGCACGACCTCGTGGCTGCGTTTGGACTCAAGCTTGTCTTGGCGATCGCCATCCTCCTCATCGGCCGTTGGATTGCCAAAGGGCTGACAGTACTGGCGCGGCGGGCGATGGAAAGGTCCAAGGTCGATACCATGCTGGCGAAATTCATCGGCAATCTGACCTATGCCGCCTTGTTAACCTTCGTGGTGCTGGCCGCTATCAATCAACTTGGCTTGCAGACGACATCATTCATTGCGGTGATCGGTGCGGCCGGCCTGGCGGTGGGTTTGGCGTTGCAGGGGTCATTGTCGAATTTCGCCGCCGGTGTGCTCATCATCGTGTTCCGGCCTTACAAGGTTGGCGATTACATTGAGGTGGGCGGTGTCGCCGGCGTGGTGGAAGAGGCGCAAGTCTTCACCACGATATTGAAGACCCCTGACAATAAAACGGTCATCGTTCCTAATGCGCATATCATGAGTGGTACGATCACCAATTATTCCGCCAGGAGCGAGCGCCGCATCGACCTGGTGGTGGGCGTGGGTTACGACGCCGATCTGGATAAGACCCGCGAAGTTTTGCTGGAGCTGCTGGGCAGCGACCAGCGTATTCTCGAGGAACCGGCAGCGGTGATCGGTGTGACCGAGCTGGCGGACAGTAGCGTCAATTTTGTCGTGCGTCCCTGGGTCAAAACCGGCGATTATTGGCCGGTATACATGGACCTCAACGAACGCATAAAAAAGCGTTTTGACGCCGAAGGCATCACCATCCCCTTCCCGCAACGCGACGTACACATCTACGAGCACAAAACTTAGAACGTCTCACTCGTGCGGCGGCGCCCACATGCAATATGGAGTGGACGCCCATTCGTTGGATCAAGCGCTCAAACGCCGTCTAGTCGCGGGCGCCAAACCCCAAATGTCCGTTTTGAAGGTCGCGACTGGCAATTCCATTTGTCCGGCATTAGTATATGCCCGCCTCAGTGTCCCCCTGAGAAAAGTTTAGCATTTTCATGGGTATTGACCGCGCCCTCTCCGGTAAAGCGGCAAAAATGTTTTGAGCGCCTTGTGAGTGATTTAATATGTCCGACATCCTGACGACCACGGAAACCCTCCTCGCCAGTTTGAGGTGTGCTGATCGTTCCGATACACCGTATACCCATTGGTTACTCGGGCAGTGCTTGCCCGACGAAGTGGTGGACGCCGTCACCGGCCTGCCTATTACGCCGCCGTACATCGAGGATACCCAAGGAAGACGCGAGACACACAATGACAACCGCATACACTTCGGGCCTTACTACCGCAGCCAATACGTCGTGATGGATACCCTTGCTCATGTCTTTCAGTCGCCAGAGGTGGTAAAGGCACTGGAAGGTTCGACCGGCGGTCGGCTGGGCGGTACATCACTGCGTATCGAGTATTGCCTGGATAGCGACGGTTTCTGGCTTGAGCCCCATACCGATATCGGCGTCAAAAAATTCACCATGTTGATTTACCTCAACCGTGAACCGGAGGGTGTGGACTGGGGTACCGACATTTATTCCGATCATGATACCCACGCGGGACGCGCGCCCGCCGGTGTCAATAAGGGTTTGATCTTCGTTCCCAGTGATAAGACCTGGCACGGTTTCGAAAAACGACCCATGAACGGTGTGCGCAAATCTCTCATCATCAATTACGTCGGGCCGGAGTGGCGCAACCGCCATGAGCTGTGCTTCCCTGAAAATCCGATTCCCTAAGGCGAGTAAATCAAATAAAGCAGAGGCGGGTCACACTCGGCCTTTTTTGATCGTGGCCTTATCAGCGTCAATCAAAGCGGCGCTATAGTGATCCGCCTCCCTCACTGATATCAGCGCAGCGCGAAGAATCCCTCGCCCAAAGGTTTACCGTTGATCCTGACCTCGATACGGTAGGTCTGCCCCGCGCTCCACGCCGGTCCGTATGTGCTCAGGTTATAGAAGAACTGGTTGCTCCCGGCGTTATAGCGGAACGTGTCGTCTTTGCGCTGGGGCATGGGCTTGAGCTCGACCGGTTTTCCGTCACCCTTTTCGGAGGTAGGGTAGACGACGATGCGCGCATCCAGCTTGGCGGCTTCGTCATCGCTGAGCAGATTGCCGTCGGCGTCTCGGACTTGGACGCGCAGCGGAATCGTGCGATTTTTGTGAAACGGACCGGCCGGCGATACGACAGTTGTTCCGCCTATACTAGGTCCGGGGAAGCTGACGCTGACCACTACGGGCGCAACCGGCGGCAAAATCACCGCCGAAACTTCAACCAGGGATTGCGAGACTTCGCTGGTGGAGTTGGCGCCGCCACCGCTGCCCGACGTCGAAAGATCATAGTTGACCAGCAATTCAAAGGTACTGCCCAGTGGAATGGTAAAGATAAGCGTGCCTGAATCGCTGAAATTGGTTGACCCTACCGTTGATTGGTTGGCGGTGCCGGACATGACGGTGCCGTTGGAGGGCGACATGACATTCCACAGCGCATTGGCCGAGCTGGCCCCCGCCACGGACACGAAACCCGCGATCGAACCGGTGACCATCACCTGTGTTGGCGTCCCGGCCACTTCGGCGCCGCTGGGATCGACATGGACGATCCATGCGGTTGGGCTGGTTGACGTGGTATCGCCCGAGAACGAGAAGGCATTGCTGGAGTAGGTGCCGGTTGGTGCCAGGGTTTCCCCATGTGCCTGGAAATAGGTGGACGGATAGAGCAACGGCGCAAACACCGATCGGACACCATAGCAGCTTGTACAGTTCAGATTGGTACCCAGCTCCGCGGCGGCGTAGGCCTTCGCATCGAAGTTCGCCGGATTCCCGGGCGCCGGTAGCGGCCCAAAGGCGGTGTCGTTGCGGCTGTAGGCCGCGGGGTCCATGACCAAATCACTGGTGGTATACCCCGAGGCATCGTTTGCGAAGCCAACGAAAACTCGCGAGTCGCTGGATCCTGCGTTGACGTAGGTGATAGTAATCGCCTTGCTGTCGATTCCCACCGACATCAAAGCGAGGCCAACCGCTAACAACAGCGCGTGATGCAACAAATTCGAATGGATTATTTTGCTCATTACCCCTCCCCCTTCAAGGCATGAGCTCCGACCTTTGCACAATCGTGTGGTGATAACAATTACGCCAAGCTGAACAGTGCTGTTTAACTTTATCCGTGGGGATGTTGGGTCGTCTGTGGGTGAATGCTTCTGATGTGCTATGGAGAAAATGGAGCCCTATTATCGCAGTTAAATATAATAGACTGTTTTAAGGGTTTATTTTGAGCATGCTGCGCGTTTCACCTTATATATATGAGCCGGTCGGTGCGCTGGCAAACGGACGATCGTTTGCCACCGGCAGCATCATGCAAAGCATGAGATAGCGCATTCCCAGTATGGATATTCTCCCTCGGGTTTATGATCGCGCTGTATACGATGAGCCCTGGGCTGGTGGCTCGGATAGTGGGTCTCATGTAGGCGAGTAGGGGGTGGGCGAGTGTTGCGTTCAATACGCGGACACTACGTGAATATTTTTAGCGTTTAGGTTTTCGCTGATGGTTGCTTCTAAGCACAAGCTACACCTTTGCGAACGTGCTATGAAGTAAAACCACTCTATGCTGCGTGGGCCTTTATCATAGATAAAATATTAGCCGGTAGAGAAGAAGCTACAATCGCTGTCCATTTCGCCAGGCAGTCAAGCCATACAAGGCTGCACCCTCGCGGCGAATTACGTCATACTATGGCTGAATCCGCAGATAATTTCTTTCACTTATATTAAATGGATACGCTGACTCAACATTCCGGCTTCGGCTTCTTGTCCCAACCGTGGTTGCCCCAGGTTATCACCGTGGTGGTGGTGGTGGTGGCCATCAATATCGTGGTTTATTACCTCACCAACCGCATCGAGAAGATTACCAAGAAGACGCCCACGGTATGGGACGATGCCTTGTTCCGTTCATTGCGCAAGCCCCTCACGTTGGTGCTGTGGGTGGTTGGCATCGCCTTCGCCGCGGAGATCATCCACAAACACACCGGCGCCCCGATTTTTGATTTCGTGGTACCCACCCGCAACGTGGTGGTCATCCTTTCGCTTGCCTGGTTCCTGTTGCGTTTTATCCGCAATGCGACTCACAACATCATTGCCGCGCGTGAAGCGGCGGGCGAACACGTAGATCACACCACCGTGGATGCACTGTCCAAGCTGGGGAGGTTCTCCATCATCATCGTCTCCGTGTTGGTGATGATGCAGACGCTTGGCTTTAGTATCTCCGGTCTGCTCACCTTCGGCGGTATCGGCGGCATCGCAGTGGGCTTTGCCGCTAAGGACATCCTGGCCAATTTTTTCGGCGGCCTGACCATCTACCTGGACCGACCCTTCGTGGTGGGGGAATGGATCCGTTCGCCGGACAAGGAGATCGAGGGTTACGTGGAATACATCGGCTGGCGCCACACGCGGGTGCGAGCCTTTAACAAGAATCCGATCTACGTTCCCAATTCCTTGTTCACCAACATCGTGGTGGAAAATCCCACCCGCATGACCAATCGCCGGATCAAGGAGACCATCGGTCTCCGTTACGACGACGTGGCGCAGATCGCGCCCATCGTCGCGGACATACATTCCATGCTGAAAAACCACCCGGAGATCGACGCGACCCAGACCCTCATCGTCAACTTCAACACCTTCGGCCCTTCATCCCTGGACATATTCATCTACACCTTCACCA
>CAYWIQ010000201.1:0-4848 GCA_964458405.1 uncultured Chromatiaceae bacterium | reverse complement strand
GGATGCTCCGGGTATGCCTACGTGTTGGATTTCGCCGAAACCATCAACACTGATGATGTGGTCTATGAGCAGGAGGGGGTCAAGGTCATCGTAGCGGCGGACAGCCTGACCTACCTGGAGGGCATGGAAGTGGATTACGTCCGGGAGGGGCTGAATTCCTTTTTCAAATTCAACAACCCTAACGTCAAGGACAGCTGCGGTTGCGGCGAGAGTTTCAGCGTATAGCCCGAGGAGGGTCCAAGCACCGTGCCGCGCATTGCAGAGTCTGCGGTAAGACGTTAAACTAGCTGATCTTTTTTACCTGAAATCCGCGGTGCGGAGCCCGTTTTTTTTTTTCATTATTTGGTGTGGAGTAATTAAATGGCCGTTGAGCGTACCTTGTCTATTATCAAACCCGATGCCGTTTCCAAGAACATCATCGGAGAAATTTACCGCCGTTTTGAGCAAGCCGGGTTGCGGATTGTCGCGGCCAAAATGTTGCATCTCAGCCGTGAACAGGCCGAGGCCTTTTACGCCGTGCACAAAGAACGGCCCTTCTACAATGACCTGGTGAGCTTCATGACCTCGGGTCCCGTGATGGTTCAAGTGTTGGAAGGCGAAAATGCAGTACTGCATCACCGCGACGTCATGGGTGCCACCAATCCCGCCAATGCCGCGGCAGGGACTATTCGCGCCGACTTTGCCGATAGTGTCGAGGAGAACGCAGTTCACGGCTCCGACGCGGCAGACACCGCCAAGCAGGAAATCGCCTTTTTCTTCGAACCCGGCGAAATCTGCGCCCGGACGCGGTAAGTGCCTTTGAGTAGTAGTGACGCCAAAATCAATCTGCTGAATTTCGATCGGCAGGCATTGGAGGCCTTCTTCACCGCCATGGGGGAGAAGGCCTTTCGCGCTACTCAGGTGCTGCAATGGGCGCATCAACGCGGTGTCGACGACTTCGCCGCTATGAGTAATCTCAGCATGGCGTTACGTAGCCGTATCCAAGAGTCTGCCGAGATTCGCCTGCCGGAAGTGGTGATGGAACAGGGTTCCAGCGACGGCACCCGAAAGTGGTTACTCAAGCTGGACAGCGGCAATTGCATCGAGACCGTGTTCATCCCCGAGACCGACCGCGGGACCTTATGCGTGTCGTCGCAGGTGGGGTGCTCGTTGAATTGCAGTTTCTGTTCCACGGCACAGCAGGGATTCAACCGTAATCTCACTACGGCCGAGATCATCGGCCAACTATTGGTAGCCTATCGAGCCTTGGGCGATACGCCCAAGGGCGAACGGCGCATCTCCAACGTGGTGTTGATGGGGATGGGCGAACCCTTGTTGAACTTCGATAACGTAGTACAGGCGATGAATATCATGACCGATGACTTCGCCTACGGTTTGTCGAAGCGGCGGGTGACACTGAGTACCGCGGGTATGGTGCCCATGATCGATCGCCTGCGTGAGGTGTGCCACGTCAGTCTGGCGGTATCGCTGCATGCGCCCAATGATGCCCTGCGCAACGAATTGGTACCCTTGAACAAAAAGTATCCCATTGCGGAATTGATGGCGGCGTGCCGGCGGTATGTGGCCGACGCTCCGCACCGCAAGGTGACCTTCGAGTACGTGATGCTGGACGGCGTCAACGATAGCCCGGCCCACGCCCGGCAATTGGCCAAGGTCCTGGAGGGCGTGCCCGCCAAGGTAAATCTGATTCCCTTCAATCCCTTTCCCAATACCGCCTACACCTGCTCGCGACCGGCGGCGATCAACGAGTTTCGCAACATCGTTACCCGCGCCGGCCTGGTGACGGTGACCCGCAAGACCCGCGGCGACGATATCGATGCCGCCTGCGGGCAATTGGTAGGTAAGGTCATGGACAGGACCCGGCGGTCGCAGCGCTTTGCCATAAGCGAGGAACGGATCGCTCGATGAGGTGGTTGGTGTGGACTTTGATGGCGGCGGTTACGGCGGTGACGATGGGCTGTAGTACCACCGATACCGGACCGATGAAAAGCAATCCCCAGACCGCTGCCGATCTCAACGCCCAACTGGGTCTGGCTTACATGGAGCAAGGCAACAATGAAGAGGCCTTGAAAAAGCTGCTGCACGCCCTGAAATTGAATCCCGATTCTCCCGCTGCCAATCATTATATCGCCGAGCTCTACCGGAAATTAGGTCAGAATGACAAGGCCGAAACCCATTACCGCAAGGCTTTGTCCTTAACCCCCAACAATCCCATGTTACTCAATAATTACGGCGTGTTTCTTTGTAGTCAGGGTCATTATGATGCGGCGGTGAAGAAATTTTTGGCCGCCGTCAAACAACCCTTTTACAAGACGCCCGAAGTGGCCTATGACAACGCGGGGTTGTGCGCGCTGGAGATCCCCGATATCGCCAAGGCCGAAGAATATTTCCGTAGCGCACTACGTTTGAATCCGCGCATGCCTGATGCTTTATATGAATTGGCCGATCTAAGTTTCAAGCAGAAGAAGTACCTGCATGCCCGTGCCTTCGTGCAACGTTACCTGGACGTGGCTCAGCCCAATCCTCAGGTCTTGTGGTTGGGGGTGAGGGTGGAACGCAAGTTGGGAGACGCATCCGCTGCCAGTGGCTATGCCAAGCAGCTTAAGGAACGCTTTCCCACTGCGGATGAGACCGTGTTATCACAGGAAAAACAGGCGCCATGACGGAAGAGGCTGTCGATAATCAAACTCAGGTGGATTCCAAGCCTAAGGTAGGGCCGGGGCCCGGTTTGCGTGCAGCGCGGGAGGCACGCAATGTCTCCTTGGAAGAGGTCGCTAAGCAGCTGCGTATCGATGTCACGCTGGTACGCGCCTTGGAAGAGGATGATTACAGTAAATTTGCGGCGCCGATTTACGTTACCGGTTATCTGCGCGGTTACGCCAGGATGCTGGGTTTGGCGCCGGAATCATTTATCGAGGCCTACCAAAACCTGGGAGCGGCAGCACCTTCCCTGGAGCGGGTTGCCCATCTCGAGAATCAGCCGCAGCCCAGCGGCAACACCCAGGTGCCCCGCTGGATAGTGTATGTCATGATTATAGCGGTGGTGTTAGGCGTCGCCTTGGTATGGCGCGGCGAGGTGATGAAGCTGTTAGCACCGCTGTTGGAGTCGTCGTTGCTGCCGCAGGCGGGGGCGCCACATACTAACGGCGACGGTACGCAAGATTTACAATCCTTGCCTTTGCCCAGCCCGCCCAGTGGCGGGGGGGATAAGGGGGCTGGTGTAAGTTCTAGCCCGCCATCCGTGCCGGCACCGGTCCAGACTGCACCGCCGCCCAAGATGCCGGATCTGCCGCAGGCGCATCTTGCCCTGAAGGCGAGTAAGCCATCGTGGGTGGAGGTCAAGGACGGGAACGGCAAACGGCTGTTTTACGATTTGATGGTGCCCGGTGACCAGCATACCTTGGAGGGTGTGCCGCCCTTCAGCGTGTTGTTGGGTTATGCCCGCGGCGTGATCGTGGAATACAACGGCAAACAGGTGGATGATTCTATGTATATCCACCAGGATATGGCGCGTTTCCGCGTGGGTGATAACGGCACCAGCAAACAGTGACGGGGCAATGGGCTTCTCCCGGCGCCGCGCTGCTAATCCGCTTCGATACCCAGTACAATACGACGTTTATCTTCTCGGCTGAATGCGACAATGGGTAATACTCTTCAAGCCGTCCGCGGCATGCACGACATCCTTCCGGGGCAAAGCAGGCACTTTGCGCATTTGGAACAGGTAACTCGCGAGGTGCTGGAAGGCTACGGCTACGAAGAGATTCGTATGCCGTTGCTGGAGAGCACAGAGTTATTCAAGCGTACCATCGGCGAGGTGACGGACATCGTCGAAAAGGAGATGTATACCTTCGAGGACCGTAACGGCGACAGTCTCAGCCTGCGCCCCGAAGGTACCGCAGGTTGCGTGCGCGCTGGTATTGAAAACGGTCTGTTGTACAATCAGACCCGGCGTCTTTGGTATGCCGGCCCGATGTTCCGGCACGAACGTCCGCAAAAAGGTCGCTATCGGCAATTCCATCAATTCGGGGCGGAAACCTTCGGCATGGCCGGGCCCGATATCGATGCCGAGTTGATCATGATGAGCCGGCGTTTGTGGCAGCGTCTCGGGATAGCCGATGTCCGTCTGGAGATCAATTCCTTGGGATCTCCTGCCGCGCGGGCGGAATACCGACGAAGTTTGGTGGACTACCTGAGCGGATTCGTAAACGAACTGGATGAGGACAGTCGGCGGCGCCTGCACAGCAATCCATTACGAATCCTGGACAGCAAGAACCCAACCATGCAGGATATCATCGCCGGGGCGCCGCGCCTGCTGGAGATGCTCGATGCCGAGTCGGCGGACCACTTTGCCGGCTTGCAGCAACTGCTCGATACCGCAGGAGTGCCCTATCGGATCAATCCCCGTTTGGTGCGGGGTTTGGACTACTATACCAAGACGGTATTCGAATGGATCACCGATCGCCTGGGTGCGCAAGGGACGGTGTGCGCCGGTGGGCGCTATGACGGATTGGTGGAACAGCTGGGCGGCCGACCGACCCCCGCGGCGGGTTTCGCCATGGGTGTGGAGCGGTTGGTGGCCTTGGTGGAGGAGGGTGGCGCATCTCCAACCGCAACGACACCGGATTTTTATCTCGCCGTGGTGGGTGAAGCGGCGGAACAGCAAGGCATCGTTTGGGCTGAACAGTTGCGCAGCGCGAGTCCGGCGTTACGCTTGATGGTCAACTGCGGCGGCGGCGGGTTCAAGGCGCAGTTGAAACGCGCGGATAAGAGCGGTGCTGACTTTGCCTAGAACCAGGGTGAAGATGAAGTACGCAACGGTCGCGTGGCGGTCAAACCCTTGCGTCAAGA
>CAYWIQ010000200.1:0-4893 GCA_964458405.1 uncultured Chromatiaceae bacterium | reverse complement strand
ATGAAGACCCATAATCCGGTGAACGTGGCGTCCAAGCTATTGGGCGACGCCCAGGTGCAGCTATCCGATCGCTGTTGCGGTGAGGCGGGGACCTTCGCGGTGGCGCGCCCCGATATCGCCAATCAGGTGCGATTCCGTAAACAGGAAGAGCTGAAGAAGGGCATCGAGCAACTCAGTGGCGCCGACACCGCCGTCGACGGCAACGTCAAGCTCCTGACCTCCTGCCCCGCCTGCCAGCAGGGTCTGTCACGCTATCGGGACGATACCGGTCTGGATACCGATTACATCGTGGTGGAGCTGGCCAGCAAGTGGTTGGGCGATGCATGGCAAGAGCGTTTTATCGAAAAGGCCAAGCAAGGCGGCATTGAACGAGTGTTATTATAGGGGCCTGTTCACAGACACCCTTGCGGTTCCCAGGTTATGTATCGAGATTGAGTGATTGGCGACAATGGCCGAGCGGATGGCGGTGGCCGGGAGGTAAGAGCTATGCAGAATGGTTTTGGAAATACCCTGGCTACGCTGGCACGGCCCTGCTTGATCATGCTCATGCTGGTCTGCGGGGCTGCGCCCGGATCCAGTTGGGCGGCATTGGGCGGTGATATGGAATCGGTGGATAATGATCAAGGTGCCCTGAATGCCAGCGAGCAAATCACCGCCAGCAACGATTCCTATACTGTTTATGAATTGAGTATCACGACGGGCACCGTGGTGCGGGAGTATCTATCCCTGGACGGAAAGGTGTTCGCCGTGACCTGGAAGGGACCGCTGCTGCCGGATCTTCGCCAGATCCTCGGCAGTTACTTTAAGCAATACAGCGATTCCGCCTCCAGCAAACACGGCGATCACGGCCATCTAGTGGTTCGTGATCCCGATTTGGTAGTGGAGTCGGGCGGGCACCTGCGGGCGTTTTTCGGCCGCGCCTATCTTCCCCAGGCCATACCGACGGGGGTAGCGGTAAGCGACATCAAATGAGAATCCGGCAAACAAGATGTTTGCCGTTGCTGTTATGGACGCTACTGCTGGCCGGATGCGGTGGCGGCGGTGGCGGCGGTACCGCCGCCGGTAGCACGGCGGTCAATGTCCAGCCGATCAGCGTGAGCGCCTCACCGAGTAACGCCGTCAATGTCCTTTATGCCTCCGTCACGGTTTGTAGTCCCGGCGGCAACGATTGCGGGACCGTTGACCATGTTCAGGTGGACACGGGTTCCAGCGGTTTGCGGATCATCGCCTCGCAGTTGCCCGCCTCGCTGTCGCTGCCGACGCAAACCGACGCCGGCGGCAATTACGCTAGCGTCGAATGCACCCAGTTCGCCGACGGATTCGCCTGGGGGCCGGTCAAGACCGCCGACGTCAAGATCTCCGGGGAGGAGGCGGCGGCGATCCCGATTCAGGTGATTGGTGATCCGGCCTTCGCCGCCATCCCCGATAATTGTTCCAGCTCCGGTCCGCCGGAAAACACGGTGGCAGCCTTCGGCGCCAATGGGGTGCTGGGGGTGGGCGCGCTCAAGCAGGATTGCGGTTCGACGTGCGCGACCTATAGCCGCAATAACTTGTATTACAGCTGTCCAATCTCAAGCGGGTGCACCACCTCTTCCGCCAGCACGGTACAACCGTTGGACCTGCAGGTCGTCAATCCCGTGGCGCATTTCGCCAACGATAATAACGGCGTGGTGATTACCCTGCCGGCCCTTTCCGTTGACGGTGCTGCGTCCGTCAACGGCTCGTTGATCTTCGGTATCGGCACCGAAAGCAACAACGGCCTGGGTAACGCCCAGGTCTTTATGACCCGTGCCGGTCAAGGGACCTTTACCACCATCTACAAGACGCAGAGCTTCTACTACAGTCTGTTCGACAGCGGCTCGACCAATTATTACTTCGATGACGCCACCATACCGGTCTGTAGTCAATCCGATCCTATCGCCCCCGGTTTCTATTGTCCGACAGCGACCCAAAGCCTGTCGGCGACCATCCGCGGGATCAATGGTGCCAGCGCCACGCTGGGATTCGGTATCGCCAACGCCCATGATCTGGCCGCGAACCACCCCGACTATTGGGCCTTCAGCAATGTGGGCGCACCTACCGGTGTGGGGAGTTCCGGTTATTTTATTTGGGGACTGCCGGCCTTTTACGGCCACAGCATTTATACCGCGATCGAAGGGCAGACGACTCCAGCCGGCGACGGGCCGTTTTTCGCCTACTTCTAATATGACGCCGGTCGTCGGCCTTGCCGCCTCAGCGGCGGAACAGCCACAACAGGATGGTCAGGATCAGGCTGACGATGATGGAACTGGTAAGGGGGAAATAGAAGCGGAAGTTTTCCCGTTCCACCACGAAATCGCCGGGCAGGCGGCCCAAACCGGTCTTGTGCAGCAGGGGCCACAACAGCCCCACTATCACCAAAACCACGCCGAGAGTAATTAAAAATTGCGACATGGGCGATTTCATGGTCCATTGATATGACTGTGAACGACGGCCGGTGTTCCGTTTCCGCGCCGTCATCGCAGGACGCCGGATGGGATTCAGGTGAGGGTGCGCACACCTTCCGGGGTGCCGAGCAGCAAGACGTCGGCAGGGCGCAGGGCGAAAATGCCGTTGGTCACGATCCCGGTGATATTGTTCAATTCCGCTTCCAATTTAGGCGGATCGATAATATCCAGATTGCGCACGTCGAGAATGACATTGCCGTTGTCGGTGATGAAGTCCTGGCGCAGGATCGGTTGACCGCCCAGTTTTACCAATTGACGGGCGACATAACTGCGTGCCATGGGGATGACCTCCACCGGTAGCGGAAAGGTGCCGAGCACCCCCACCAGCTTGGATTGATCGGCGATGCAGACGAACTTGCGGCTGACAGCGGCCACGATCTTTTCGCGGGTCAGCGCCCCGCCGCCGCCCTTGATGAGGTGCAAATGTTCGGTGGTCTCGTCCGCGCCGTCCACGTAAACCGAGATGTCGTCCACATTGTTCAAATCCAATACCGGTATACCGTGTTTCTTGAGCCGCTCGGTGGAGGCGACCGAACTGGCGACGGTGCCTTCGATCTTATGCTTTATGTCCGCCAGGGCATCGATAAAGAAATTGGCGGTAGAACCGGTACCGATCCCGATCACCGTGCCGGCCTCCACGTATTGCAGGGCGGCCTCGGCTACGGATTTTTTCAGGGCATCTTGTGACATTTTTGTTAACTCCGCTTGTTAATTGCTTGCGAAAAATCATACCTGCCTTGCCGGCCAAAGTCATGATGAACTGGAAGCGGTGGTGGTTATTCCGGTGGACAGTCACTCTCAAAAGCCCTGCTAGGCAGCCTGAGCGGAAGCTGTTAATGTAATCGGATGCCAAAGAAATATTTAGAAAAAATCCTCAAAGCACGTGTCTACGACGTAGCGCTGGAGACCCCACTGGATACGATGTCCGCTTTGTCGAAACGCGTCGGCAATTCGGTGTTATTGAAGCGTGAAGACCTGCAGCCGGTGTTTTCCTTCAAACTGCGCGGCGCCTATAACAAGATCGTTCATCTGGCGGATGAGCAGCGCGCCAGGGGCGTGATTGCGGCCTCGGCCGGCAATCACGCTCAAGGTGTGGCCTTGGCGGCGCGACGCTTGGGCATCCAGGCATTGATCGTCATGCCGCGCACCACACCCGGGATCAAGGTGGAATCGGTGCGTGCGCTGGGCGCCAAGGCGGTATTGCACGGCGATACCTACGACGAGGCCTATGGGCGGGCCATGGAACTGGTCGAAGAAAAGGGCATGGTGTTTATTCCGCCCTATGATGATCCTGAGGTCATTGCCGGCCAGGGGACGGTGGCCATGGAGATCCTGCGCCAGCACGAGGCGCCGCTGCACGCCGTTTTCGTGCCGGTGGGCGGCGGTGGTTTGATCGCCGGTGTGGCCAGTTACGTCAAGGCGCTCTATCCCGAGATAAAGGTGATTGGTGTGGAGCCGGAGGACGCCCCGACCTTGCATCGTGCCTTGCAGCGCAATCGACGAGTGGTGTTGGATCAGGTGGGGATTTTCGCCGACGGCGTCGCAGTGCGCCAGATCGGTAAAGAGCCTTTTCGCGTCGCCAAGCAGTGTGTCGACGAGGTGATCCTGGTCAACACCGATGAGATTTGTGCTGCGATAAAGGATATTTTCGACGATACCCGCTCCATCGCCGAACCGGCCGGGGCGTTGGGTGTGGCGGGACTCAAGCGTTACGTGGAGCGGGAAGGCGTCAGCGGCCAAGGGTTGGTGGCCATCGACAGCGGCGCCAATATGAATTTCGACCGCCTGCGCCACGTTGCCGAGCGCGCCGAATTGGGTGAGCGCAACGAGGCGCTGTTGGCGGTGACCATCCCCGAACGCCCGGGCAGCTTCCGCACCTTCTGCCAGGCTATCGGCTCGCGGTCGATCACCGAATTCAATTACCGCTATGCCGATTCCGGTGCCGCCCACGTCTTTTCCGGGATTCAGCTGCGCGGCGGGGAGCCGGAACGGCAGGAGATCGTGGCGCGCCTCCGAGACGGCGGATATCCGGTGATCGATCTTACCGACAATGAGATGGCCAAGCTCCATATCCGTCATATGGTCGGTGGGCGCGCCGCCACTGTGGAGCACGAGGTAGTTTATCGTTTCGAGTTTCCTGAACGGCCGGGTGCGCTATTGAAGTTCCTCACCAATATGGGGCAACGTTGGAACATCAGCCTGTTCCACTATCGCAATCACGGTGCTGCCTACGGTCGGGTATTGGTGGGGATGCAGGTGCCGCCGGCGGATCGTCGGCGTCTCGAAGGGTTTCTTAAGGAGTTGGGGTATCCTTTTTACGAGGAGAGCGCCAACCCAGTCTATTCTTTATTCCTACGCTGATTTCGGCGGATGATGTTAGTGTCGTAGTTGATAATTTCTCCAAAAA
>CAYWIQ010000199.1:0-4894 GCA_964458405.1 uncultured Chromatiaceae bacterium | reverse complement strand
CGTGTTGCTTTACTGTACTGGGAAAGCCGGGGGGGCTCGATATGCAGATTCGTCGGATAGCTGCCACGACTCTAATGGTGATCGCTGGCGCGGCGCATGCTCAAAACGCAGTGGTAGACGAGCATGTCGCGGCTGCACGCGCCGCCGCGCAGGAATATGCCGGGCGTTTGGCCCAAGTTAGGTCCCGGTTGCAAGACGATTTGTTGATTGTCATGCGGGTTTATTTCGAAAAGCCGCGGACCATTGTCGGTTGGAAGGGGTTGATCAACGACCCCAATCTGAATGGCAGTTTCGAGATCAACCGCGGCTTGCGCCTGGCGCGAAAATTATTGTTGGATGTCAATGAGCTGGGGATTCCAGCGGGCACGGAATTTCTCGACTTGGTCACGGGCCAGTACTTTGCCGATTTGGTCAGCTGGGGGGCGATCGGTGCCCGGACCGTGGAGAGCCAGGGACATCGAGAACTTGCGTCGGGGTTGTCGTGCCCGGTGGGATTCAAGAACGCCACCAACGGGACCTTGAAGGTGGCGATCGACGCCATGCGCGCCGCCGGTCATCCTCACAGCTTTTTGTCGCCCACCAAGCAGGGTCGCACCGCGATCTTTTCCACCCACGGCAATCCCGATACCCACGTCATCTTACGAGGCGGAGTGCTCCCCAATTACGATGAACAGCATGTGGCGGCCGCCGCCGCGGAGATGAACGCCGCCGGGTTGCGACCGCGGTTGATGATTGACCTCAGCCACGGCAACAGCAACAAGGCCCACCGCCAGCAGTTGGTGGCCGGCCGCGATGTGGCGCGACAGATTGCCGCCGGTGACGAAAGCATCATGGGTGTGATGATCGAAAGTCATCTGACTGAAGGGCGCCAGGACGTGCATTCTAACCAGCCCTTGGTCTATGGGCAGAGCATCACCGATGCCTGCCTAGGGTGGCCTGACAGCGAATCGCTGCTAAATGAAATCGCTGCGGCTGTTGCATCGCGGCGGAAAAGCTTGATGCGCCTACCGAATAATTAGGCTGCTGCCTTTGGGCATTTGATCGTAATTCAAGACGGTAATGATCGCAGGCGTTCTCTCTGTGCGCTCAAATAGTTATGGTCAGGCCGTCGCATTAAAGCCTCCCTTCCTGCAGTCGATAGCTAATCGAGGGATATGTCAGCGGCAGTAATATCGCTCTGCCGGGGGTTGATTGATTATGAGGAAATACTTAGTGCCGCGCTGGTTTCTAGCCTTGGGCATCCAGGGGAAGCTCCAACTCGGCTTCTTTGTGGTGACCATGGTCACCATTATCGTTAATCGCTGGGAGGGTTACGGCGAACTCAAGGAGCTCATTGAAATCGCCCACCGACATGGAGTCTCGGGGACGGTGTTGGCGGAGCTCAATCGGCGCCTCGGTGCCTATGTTACCGCCTCGGTCTGGCAATCGGCCATGGAGTTCTTGATTCTATTCCTGGTGATATCCATGTTGGCCAAGTTGTTTACCCGGCCCATCAAAAATTTATGTAATGCCTTGGCAGGCATTGAGAAGGGGGATCTGACCCGCGCCGTGGAAAGCCACTCGTTGGATGAGATCGGGATACTCGAACGCAGCTTCAACGCCATGCTCTCCAACCTCACTTCGGTGATCCGCAATATCGACGACAACGGCAGACAGATGGCGCAGTCCGCCTATCAGGTGGCGACGATCTCCCATGAGATCGCCAAGGTCACCAAGCACGAACAAAGCCGCTCCGATGAGGTCAATGCCGCCACGACGCAATTGCAGGATATTTCCGCTTCGGTGGAAAAGATCGCCGATGAGGCCAATGACTATGCCCGGCAGACGGAGAAATGTGCCCAGGACGGCCTGGTCAGCGTCCAGCGTAACATCCAGGAAATGGATAACACCGTCGGAGAGGTGAACCGGGCTGCACAGGAGATGACCGAGCTCAAGGACGCCGCCCAGCAGATCTACAACATCATCGGCACCATCAGTACTATCGCCGAACAAACCAACCTGTTGGCGCTCAATGCCGCTATCGAGGCGGCGCGCGCCGGTGAGGCCGGCAGGGGGTTCGCAGTGGTCGCCGACGAGGTGCGTGGCTTGGCGATCCGTACCACCGATTCCACCGGCGAGATATCGGCGATCATCAATGAGCTGAAGGTTCGTATGGAAAAGGCGGCGGCCACCATGGCGTCGGTGGTCAACCGGGTCAACGGTAGTCAGGAGACGGCCCGCGATACCTCGCAGGTCATCGGGCAGATCGCACGGGAGATCACAATTTCGGTGGATGCCAATAATCGTATCTCCACGGTAAGCCGTACTCAGATGGAAAATATCGTCTCGCTGCAGAAGAGTTTGGATCTATTGTTCGATACCTTCCATGAGAATTCCGCCAAGGTGGAAACCACAGCGACCATCGGTGACGATCTGTATCGGGTATCGGAAAGCCTCAAAGAGTTGCTGTCTCAGTTTACGTTCGAACATGACGAGGCGGCGGAGTCTTCTCCCGTCAATATGCGCGCCAATCCGCGTCTGGAACGCCATTTACGCGTACATGTTGAGCAGGGAGGCCAATCTTACGAGAGTATTTGTCGGGATTTCAGCATGACCGGCATACAGCTGCGCACCAAGGAGCCTATGGATACTAAAACGCAGCTATCCTTGTCGGTGTTTTTGCCCTATGACAATCTCTCCGATTATGGTCAGCAGGAGCCCTTGCGATTGAAAGGAAAAATCGTTCGGCAAAATCCCGATGGCAACGGCTACGCCAGCGGCGTCAAGTTTGATGCGTTGGATGCTGCCCAGCGCCAACGTCTGCAGGCCTGTTTTCACTATTTCAATAAGCAGCCGGAATATAGCTCATCTCAACGCGCGGCCCGGGTGTGATCCGCACCCAGTCCCTTTCCTAGCCCTAAATTTAATAGGCGTCTCTTCCTTTCGTCTATGGCAGTATAAGCCGTAGCCGTAGCCGCGTGGTTGAGGCCACCGCTGTGGCAGTTTGGAAAGAACCGTGGAGGAGGATATGTCCGTTAGAATCGGAACGCCGTTGAGCCCCTGCGCCACCCGGGTAATGTTGCTGGGTGCCGGGGAATTGGGCAAAGAGGTCATCATCGCCTTGCAGCGCCTGGGCGTGGAGGTGATCGCCGTCGACCGCTATGCCAACGCCCCTGGCCAGCAAGTGGCCCATCGCGCCCACGTGATCGACATGACCGATGGCGAAGCCATCCGCGAATTGGTACGACGCGAGCGACCGCGGCTTATCGTCCCGGAGATCGAGGCCATCGCCACTGACGCCTTGGTCGCCATCGAACAGGAAGGCCTGGCCGAGGTGATTCCCACCGCCCGGGCGGCACAGTTGACCATGAATCGCGAAGGCGTTCGGCGGCTGGCCGCCGAACGCTTGGAGCTTCTGACCTCGCGCTATGCCTTTGTCGAGAGTTTAAATGAACTGAAAGCGGCTATTGACGGCGTCATCGGTTACCCGTGCGTGGTGAAACCGGTGATGTCGTCCTCGGGTAAGGGTCAATCGGTGGTGAATGATCCCGGCGAAGTGGTGGCTGCGTGGGAATACGCCTTGGCGGGCGGGCGGGTGGCCAAGACCCGAGTGATCGTCGAGGAAATGATCGAATTCGACTATGAGATCACCTTGCTCACGGTGCGGGCAGTCGGGGCGACGGGCGAGGTGGAAACGCATTTTTGCGAGCCCATCGGCCATGTGCAAGTGCAGGGTGATTATGTGGAGAGTTGGCAACCACAGGCCATGAGTCCCCGCGCCTTACAGCGCGCGCGGGAGATGGCGGGTAAGATCACCGCCGATCTGGGTGGGCGCGGTATCTTCGGTGTGGAACTGTTCGTCAAGGGTGATCAGGTGTGGTTCAGCGAGGTGAGTCCTCGCCCCCATGATACCGGTATGGTGACCATGGCCAGTCAGGTGTTGAGCGAGTTCGAGTTGCACGCCCGCGCCATCCTGGGGTTGCCGGTGACCACGGCGTTGCGCACTCCTGGTGCCAGTGCGGTGATCTACGGCCGCTTAGATCGTAGCGGGATCGCCTTCGAGGGTGTGGACGAGGCGCTGCGGGTGCCCGGTGTCGATGTACGGTTGTTCGGCAAGCCCGAAGCCTTCACCAAGCGGCGAATGGGCGTGGTGGTGGCGCAGGGGCAAGATGTCGCCCAGGCGCGGCAGCGGGCCCAACAGGCGGCGGCATGTGTGCGACCGATAGATTGCGAGGTGTCATAGTGGAGCGGGGTGTGTCGTGAGTTTCGGCGCGATCATCATCGGCGATGAATTACTGACGGGGAAACGACAGGATAAACATTTCGCAGAGGTAATTCGTGTACTGGCGCAGCGCGATCTGGAAATGGGGTGGTGCCGCATCATCGGTGACGATCCCGGGCTAATCGTCGAGACCTTGCGACAGACTACGGCCGGTAACGATGTGGTGTTTTGTTTCGGCGGCATCGGCGCAACCCCGGATGACCATACCCGCAGCTGTGCGGCACTGGCGGTCGGCGTCGAGCTGGTATTGCATAAGGAAGCGGTTAAGGAGATCGAGGCGCGTTACGGCGAAACGGCCTATCCGCAACGCATCCGTATGGCGGAACTGCCGGCGGGAAGCACCATTATTCCCAACCCCTATAATCGCATACCCGGATTTTCCCTGGGGCATCATCATTTCCTACCGGGGTTCCCTGAGATGGCCTGGCCGATGATGCGGTGGGTATTGGATCACTATTATTCCCATCTGCAACATGGGCAGGTCATTCTTGAGTGCAACTTAGCCGTTTGGGCACGGGAAGGGGATCTGTTGCCACTGCTGCAGGCCTTTGTCGAGCGCTATCCGCTTTGTCGCCTGTCGTCATTGCCGGAATTGCATCCACAACGTCCTCGCGTGGAACTCGGTGTACGCGG
>CAYWIQ010000198.1:2330-4909 GCA_964458405.1 uncultured Chromatiaceae bacterium | reverse complement strand
ATCGGGTCTGGCCGTGCTCATGTCCAACGGGCCCGGGGGGGCCAAGTGGATGGACATGGGCATCGAACACGCCGGCCGGCTGTTCCGCGACGCGCTGGGCAACCAGCCGGGAACCGTCACCATCAATGCCGATGGCTGGGGAGAGTTCAAGACCGCCGGCGGCTCAGTCTCCGTGTGGGTGCCGGCGGAATAGATGCTTTTGATGTTGAATTGAACCATGAAGAGCATGAAGAACATGAAGTTGTAATTACTATGTTTTTTATCCTTCTTCATGTCCTTCATGCTCTTCATGGTAAAAATCTGACTTTCTACCAAGCTATAACTTCTGAACATCGAACATCCAACGTTCAACATCGAACGTCGAAGAATGGATTCGATGCGCTTAGCCAATTTATTATTCGGCAGAATGCCTTGTTCGACGTTGGGAGTTCGTTTTTCGATGTTAGACGTTCAGAATTTCAGCCTGTGGCCGGGCACCAAACACAACAGCCGGATTTTCCGGATAACCTCCCGTCCAGAGGCGCCCAAAAGGGTGACGTCAAGGTTACCGAATTTGAAAATCCGGGTGGTGGATCTCGCAGGTCATGTCCTCAGCGCTCGCTACCTTCGCCGTATAGGAAGCAGTGGACGTGCCGGCTGTCGCTCAATCTCGTCTGGCCCGGATAGCGCTCGCGACAGACATCGAGGGCGCGTGGGCAGCGGGGATGGAAGTGGCAGCCCTGCGGCGGGTCAACCGGTGACGGCAGGTCGCCCTGCAGGCGGATCACGTCGCGCTGGGTTGTCTCATCGAGGGTCGGCACTGCCGAGAGCAAGGCCTGGGTGTAAGGATGTTTTGGCGTCTTCAGCACCTCGTCGACCAACCCCTGCTCGACAATGCGCCCGAGGTACATGACCGCAACGGTGTGGGCGATATACTCAACCACCGACATGTTGTGGGTGATAAACAGATAGGCGAGTCCCAACTCATCCTGCAGCCTCTTGAGCAGATTTAATATCTGCGCTTGAACGGAAACATCCAGAGCGCTGGTGGGCTCATCGCACACGATCACCTTAGGATTTACCGCCAAGGCGCGGGCGATACAGATACGCTGCCGCTGGCCTCCGGAGAACTCATGCGGATAAAGGCGCCTGGCCTCGGCCGATAACCCCACCTGCGTCAACAGAACATCGATTTGCATTTTGCGCTCGGACGCGTCACCGCCGATATGCTGCGCCAGCATGCCCTCTTCGATGATTTCCCCCACCATCATGCGCGGATTCATTGAAGAATAGGGATCCTGGAAGATAATCTGCAGATCCTGTCGAAGGGGACGCAGTTCCCGCATGGAAATCCGGGTCAGCTCCTTGCCGTCATAGTTGACGCTACCCGCCGTGGGCCGAATGAGCTGCAGCAGTGCCTTGCCAACCGTCGTCTTGCCGCAGCCCGATTCACCCACCAGAGCAACGGTGCGGCTGTGCTGCAACGCCATGGACACGCCATCTACCGCCTTGACGTACCCCGCTATCCGACTGAACAGTCCCTTGTGGATGGGAAAATGCACCTTGAGTCGGTTCACCGCCAGAATAAGTTCCCCGGCTTCCGACATGCCGTTTGCGGCAGGAGCGGCGGGAACCGGTTGCTCGGCCTGCCCCGCCGGCTTTGCGACGGCGGGGTCCACCAGGTGGCACCGCGCGGCATGGCCCGGCTCCACCTCCAGCCAGCGCGGCGCCTGATCGCGGCA
Organism: uncultured Chromatiaceae bacterium; assembly: GCA_964458405.1. Classification (GTDB taxonomy): domain Bacteria; phylum Pseudomonadota; class Gammaproteobacteria; order DRLM01; family DRLM01; genus JARRQJ01. The sequence continues at coordinate 3,188 of CAYWIQ010000198.1, read as the reverse complement.
TGTCTGCCAGGCGCTATCGCACCGCTCGACAAAGCGGCAGGCCGGAAATTCCTGGGCAAGCGACGGCACGGAACCGTGAATCACCGCCAGCGGCTTGCCCCGTTTGCCTTTGGCCGGCACAGCGGCAAACAGTTTTATCGAGTAGGGATGCAGCGGACAGGCAAAAAATGCCGCTCGCGGTGCCTGTTCGACGATGTGTCCGGCATACATCACCGCAACGTGATCGGCCGTTCCGGCCACCACGCCGAAGTCGTGGGTGATGAACAGGATCGCCATCCCCCTGTCCTTTTGCAATTGGTGCAGGAGTTGTAGAATTTGGGCCTGAATGGTGACGTCCAGGGCTGTGGTGGGCTCGTCAGCGATCAGCAGCTCCGGGTCGGCTGCCAGGGCAATGGCGATCATGACCCGTTGCTTCATGCCTCCGGAAAGCTGATGGGGATATTCACCGCAGCGGCGCGCGCGGTCCGGGATCCCCACCGCATCCAGCAGTTCCAGCACGCGGTTGCGGTTTTTGGCGCCGCGCAGGCCCTGGTGCCGCCCAAGGACCTCGCCGATCTGATCACCCACGGTGAGCACTGGATTCAAGCTGGTCATGGGTTCCTGAAAAATCATCGCAATGCGCCGCCCGCGCACATTCTGCATCGCCAGCTCGGATAAGGTCAGCAGATTTTGCCCTTCCAGCAGCACCTCTCCCGAAACATTGCCCGCGGCCTGCTGCGGCAACAACTGCATGATACTCAACGCAGTTATGGATTTGCCGCAGCCCGATTCGCCCAGCAGTGCAAATGTCTCACCCCGCCGTACATCGAAGCTGACGCCGTCCACGGCGCGAATCGGCCCCTTGCTGCTCGCAAAATG
>CAYWIQ010000198.1:0-2320 GCA_964458405.1 uncultured Chromatiaceae bacterium | reverse complement strand
CATCATCACAAAAGCGGCCAACAGGGACCACCATACGATGGGATCCCGGGCCATCTCCAACCGCGCCGCGTTGATCATATTCCCCCAACTGTTCATGGTCGGATCCACGCCGACCCCCACATAGGACAATACCGCCTCCGCCAATACCAGGCCACTGAAGTCCAACACCACCGAGATCAGCACGATATGCATCACGTTGGGCAGAATGTGGCGCGCAATGATGCGAAAGTGTCCGACACCGAACGCCGCGGCAGCTTGAATGTAGTCGATTCCGCAGAGTTTCAAGGTCTCGCCGCGCAGCAGACGGCACAAGCCTGTCCAACTGGTGATGCCGAGAATAATGCACAGGAACAGCAGTCGCAGGTCGGCGCGATAAGCGATGATATCGAACAGGTCCGGATGCGTCCGCATAAAAACCTGCAGGGTGAGGATCGCCGCCGCAATCAGCAACACCCCCGGGATGGAGTTGAGCGTGGTATAGATATATTGAATCACGTCATCCACCCAGCCGCGAAAATAGCCGGCCATGATGCCAAGAAACACGGCAAAGGGCAGCATCACCAGAGTCGTCAGCGTGCCGATCACCAGACCGGTCCGTACGCTTTTCAAGGATTGATAGAAGACGTCCTGGCCCACCTTGTCGGTGCCGAAGATGTGATATTTCACGCCGAGATCGGCACACAGTGTGCCCAACAACAGCAGGATGCCGCTGGTCACCAGCATGGTGCGCCATGGCAGTGCCAGGCGGCCGGCCGCCATATCACGGACGATCCGCCAGAGGCTGCGGCGGTGGTGCCGCGCCAAAATCGCCGCGACCACCGCCACCAGGCCCAGCAATAGAACCAGCGCCTCGAGCAGCGCAACACCGGCGGTGACCGCTATATCGGCCCCGCGCTCCCGTTGGGGGTCTTTGAGGCCCGCACCACCGTATTTCAGGCGCGGATAAGCGCGGATCGTCTTGCCGTCGCTTCCTTCAATGGACTCCTTGCTGTATAGATGGGTGGCAAACGGCGCCGAATAGGTCTTCTCCACGTGTTCGCGCAAGGGCTGCAACACCATATCCAGCACGCTGGTCACATCGGATGCGTAATGGACCCGGGAGCTGCCGGGGTCGCCGGGCAGCGCCCGCTGGAAATGAATCGAATCCAGCAAACCGATGCCGATATAGGCCAGCAGAACCATCAGCGACGCCATCGCCATGGCGTTGCGACCCACCTGCCGCCATGGCTCGCGCAGCGGTTCCTTGCCCCGCGCATAAAGGATGAAGGCGACAATGACGGCCACCAGCAGATAGATCAGTGCATCGGTCCACAGTATGATGGGTTTCAATGCCACGGCCCCCCCTACTCCAACCGAGCCCGCGGGTCGACCAGGGCGTACGACAGGTCGGTCAGCAGCAGGCCAAGGATATACAGGACCGAACCGAGAAACACCATGGCTCGCACAATCCCGAAATCCTGAGAATTGATGGCATCGATGGTATAGCTGCCCAAACCCGGTATACCGAAAAAGGATTCGGTGATGAGGCTCCCCATGAACAGGAGGGGCAGGATCACGACCGCGCCGGTGAGGATGGGGATCATGGCGTTCTTCAGCACATGCTTGAAGAGCACCACCGGTTCGGCAAGACCTTTGGCACGGGCGGTACGTACATAGTCCTTGCCCATCTCCTCCAGGAAAATGGTGCGGTACCAGCGCGTACCGCCGCCGATGCCGCTGATAACCCCGACCAGCACCGGCAACACGATAAATTTGAACGCATCCAGGCCTCCCTGATAGCCGGAGATCGGCACCAACTTTAATAATCTGCCGATCAAATATTGTCCGCCGATGATATAGAAGAGCCCTGAAATGGACATCAGCACCACACAGAGAACCACCCCCCACCAATCGATATAGGTGGCACGGAAAAAAGCAATAAACAGGGCGAAGGTAATGTTGGTCAGGATGCCGATCAGGAATACCGGAACGGCGATGGCCAGGCTAGGCCACATGCGTTGGCGAATGTCATAGCCAATGTCTCGCCCGTCATCGGCCGCGCCGAACCGAAAGGCGAACAGGGTCACTGATTTCGAATAGAAAATGGTATTCGTGAGCTTTTGGATGCCGGCTGCACCGGCGTTATACAAGAGCGGCTTGTCGTAGCCGTGCTCGTGTTTCCATGACTGGATCGCCTCGGACGAAACCCGCTTCATACCCAGCTGCATCCGCGCCATGTTATCGGGCGTGTTGACCACGAAAAACAGGGCGAAGGTAATGAGGTTCACGCCGATCAGGATGGGGATGGGTCGCGAGGGCGCCGGGCACAGCTTGATGCTGG
>CAYWIQ010000197.1:0-5046 GCA_964458405.1 uncultured Chromatiaceae bacterium | reverse complement strand
CAACTTGTCCATTCCCACGGCCGAACCCAAAACGCCGCTGCCCGTATACGGCAGACCCAAGGTCTCCAGCACGCCTTGAATAACGCCGTCTTCACCACCGCGACCATGCAGGGCGATAAACGCGCGATCAAAATCCTGATCCAACCGCCGCCATACCGGTTCACCGGTGTCGACCTCATGGGCGTCTACACCGCGCCGCCGCAAGGCATCAAGCACAGCGCGGCCGCTCTTCAGGGAAATCTCCCGTTCCGCGGAACGTCCGCCCATCAACACCGCCACCCGACCGAAGACCTTGGGGTCTTGTACCCGTGCTACATTGATCACGGCCGCTCCCCCCCTTGCGTCACATCACCCACGATGCGCACCTCGGGCTGCAGGCGAACGCCGTGCACCCGCTCCACCGTCCCCGCCACCTGGCTGATCAATTCCTCGATGTCGGCGGCTGTAGCATCGCCGCTGTTGATGATGAAATTGGCGTGCTTGGTGGAGACGCAGGCGCCGCCGTGACACATCCCCTTCAAGCCGCAGGACTCAATCAGACGTGCGGCATGATCCCCGGGTGGATTACGGAATACCGAGCCGCAACTGGGCAAACCGATGGGCTGGGTCTGATTGCGACGGTCAAGCAATGCTTTTACCCGTGCCAGGCTGGCCTCACCGTCACCGGCCTGCAGTTGCAGTTCCACTGCGACGAACCATTCCCCCGCCGGACCATGCACCTCGCGATACCCCACCTGAAAATCGTCGGGCGGATGCCAGCGACGCTCGCCATGACGATTAATGGCTTCTACACGCCGCACCAACGGCCAGGTCTCGCCGCCAAAGGCGCCGGCATTCATGGCCAAGGCACCGCCCAGGGTGCCGGGAATACCGGCGAGGAATTCTCCACCCACCAAATTCAGGCCTGCACAAAACCGCGCTACCTTGTTGCATGCCACACCGGCACCGGCCCGTACTATCAGGCTATCGATTTGAGTCAAACCCATTAAGGCGCCACTGGTGGCGATGACCGTCCCGGCAAAGCCGCCGTCGCGCACCAGCAGATTGCTGCCCAAGCCCAGCCATAGCAACGGTTCATCGGCGGTCAGTTGTTGCAGGAAGGCCGCCAAATCGTCAATGTCCGCCGGCGCATAAAAAGTACGCGCCGGACCACCCACCCGCCACGACACATGGCGGGCCATGGGTTCGGCGCGCCGCAGTTTGCCGCGCAATACCGGATGCAGGTCGGCAGCCGTCATGCCGTCTCCTCGTTAAGTTGCAGCGGCAATTTGGCCGCCCCGATGTCGCCGGCACCCAAGGTCAACAACACATCCCCTTCATGCAGCACACCGCGCAACACCGCGGGCAGATCGGCCACGGCGTCGACAAAGATCGGATCCACCTGACCACGGGCGCGGATCGCGCGACTCAAGGCGCGACCGTCGGCGGCCGCAATGGCTTCCTCACCGGCGGGATACACGTCCAGCAACACCAGTACATCCACTTCGGAAAGTATCTTGACGAAGTCCTCGAATAGATCACGGGTACGCGTGTAACGATGGGGCTGAAATGCCATGACCAACCGCCGTTGCGGCCAGCCACCACGAATGGCCTCCACGGTGGCGGCGATCTCCTGAGGGTGATGACCGTAATCGTCGATCATCAGCACCTGACCGGCCGTGGTCGGCATCTCGCCATAGAGTTGAAACCGGCGACCAATCCCTTGAAACCCCGCCAAGGCCCGTTGAATGGCGGCATCCTCCACGCCCAACTCTTGAGCCACCGCGATGGCGGCCAGGGCGTTGAGGACATTGTGGCGACCGGCCAAATTGAGACTGACCTCCAGTTCCGCGCCGCTGCGACGCACCACCTTGAAATAGGTAGTGGCCTGCCGTTGGCGGATATCGCGCGCCCTGACGTCCGCCTCCTTGGCAAGCCCATAGGTCAAACTGGGGCGCGGTAACTGCGGCAGCAGCTCGGCGATCACCGGATCGTCCAGACACACCACCGCCAATCCGTAGAAAGGCAGCTGATGGAGGAACTCGATAAAGGTCTGGCGCAACCGATTAAAATCGCCGCCGTAGGTCTCCATATGGTCGGCGTCGATATTGGTGACCACCGCGATCATGGGGGCTAGATGCAGGAATGAGGCATCGCTCTCGTCGGCCTCGGCCACCAGATACTCGCCCGCGCCCAAGCGGGCGTTACCGCCGATGCTGTTGAGGCGCCCGCCGATGACAAAGGTGGGATCCAACCCGCCCTCGGCCAACAGACTGGCGATGAGACTGGTGGTGGTGGTCTTACCATGGGTCCCCGCCACGGCGATGCCGTAACGGAAACGCATCAATTCGGCCAGCATCTCGGCGCGACGCACCACCGGAATGCGACGCCGCTGCGCCTCCCGCACCTCCGGATTGGCGGGATCGACGGCAGTGGAGACCACCACCACATCGCTGCCTTCCACCCAGCGTGCGTCATGGCCGATGTGAATGACCATCCCCAAACCGGCGAAGCGTTGCGTAAGGGCGTTTTCCTTGATGTCGGAGCCGGAAACGCGGTAACCGAGGTTGTGCAGCACCTCGGCGATGCCGCCCATCCCCACGCCGCCGATACCGACGAAATGGATGGCCGCGATACGTCGCATCCGCTCCCGCATCGGTTTCTTTACATCCGGCATGGCATGATCACTCATGACCCACCTCCCAGCACAGTTCAGCCACCGTGGCCGCCGCTTGCGGCCGGGCCAGACGCCTGGCCGCCTGAGCCATGGCCAACAACCGGGAGCGATCGACAAGGGAGGTCAGCAACTCACACAGCCTGTCGCGCGTCAGTTCCCGCTGTTGCACCACCACCGCGGCGCCGGCTTCGCTAAGGTATGCGGCATTTTGGGTCTGGTGGTCATCCACTGCATGGGGATAAGGCACCAACACCGCGCCCACTCCCGCCGCCGCCAGCTCCGCTACCGTTAGGGCACCGGCGCGGCACACGACCAGATCCGCCCAGGCATAGGCCGCGGCCATGTCGTCGATAAACGGTTCGACCCGAGCCTCAACGGCGGCATCACGATAGTGGGCCAATGCCTCGTCCAGGTTACGCCCACCCGCCTGGTGCCAAATCTCGGGGCGTAAAGACAACTGTGCGACCGCCGCCGGCATGACTTCGTTGAGCGCACGCGCACCCAGACTGCCCCCCAATACCAGCAGGCGCACGGCGCCACCGCGACCGCTGAAACGCACTTCAGGAACGGGTAACTCGGCGATGGCGCGACGTACCGGGTTGCCGGTATGGACGACCTGCCTGCCGTTAAAGGTATCTGGAAAGGCCTCCATGATCCGTTGCGCCAACGGCGCCAATAAACGGTTGGTGAGGCCGGCGACGGCGTTCTGCTCATGGATGAGCAACGGCTTGCGCAGTAACCAGGTCACTATGCCGCCGGGACCGGTGACAAAACCGCCCATGCCCAGCACCACCACCGGCCGTTGGCGCAGCATCACCACTAAGACCTGCAAGGCCGCCCACAATAAACGCCACGGCGCCAACAACCAGGCCGCCGCCCCCTTACCGCGCAGACCCGACACCGATACCCACTCCATATCGATACCCGCCGCCGGCACCAGCTTGGCCTCCAATCCCCGGCGTGTACCCAACCAGAACACTTCGGCGCCGCGCTGGCGCAATTCCGCCGCCACCGCCAGTGCCGGGAACACATGACCGCCGGTACCGCCCGCCATGATCATCACCCGCATCACCGCACCGACCTCCCGCGCGGAAAGCGCGTCTCATGATCGACTCGCAACAACAAGGCCACGGCGATGCACATCACAATGATGCTGGAACCGCCGTAGCTCATGAGCGGCAAGGTCAGGCCCTTGGTAGGCAACGCCCCCATGTTCACGCCCATATTGATAAAGGCCTGCAGTCCGATCCACATGCCGATACCGTAGGCCAGATAGGCGGCGAAACGATTGCCGCTCTGTTCGGCGCGATAGGCGATGACGAAGGCCCGCCACACCACCACGGTGAACAGCGCAATCACCGTCACCACCCCGATCAACCCCAACTCCTCCGCCAAGACGGCGAACAGAAAGTCGGTATGGGCCTCGGGGAGATAAAACAGCTTTTGAATCGAACCACCCAAGCCGACCCCGAACCATTCGCCACGACCGACTGCGATCAAGGCCTGCGTAAGTTGAAAGCCACTGTCGAACGGATCCGCCCAGGGGTTAAGGAAGGTGGTCAAGCGCTCGAGGCGATAGGGCGATGACAGCGCCAACCCCGCCATGGCGGCCACCACCAAGGCCAGCAGGGCGAAGAATTCCCACAGCCGCACGCCACCGAGAAACATCAACCCCAAGGCGGTGGCGAACATCACCGCGGTACTGCCGAAGTCGGGCTCCAACAATAACAATAATGACAGCACCGACAGGATCGCCAGCGGCTTTAAAAAGCCCGTGATGGAATTGCGAACCTCTTCGCCGCGGCGCACCAAGTAGCCGGCCAGGTAGATGATCACGAACAACTTCACCAGCTCCGAGGCCTGGAGATTGAATAGGCCGAAGGGCAACCAACGAGTACTGCCGTTGACCTGTCGCCCCACCCCGGGGATCAACACCGCCACCAACAGCGCCGCCCCCGCAATCAATAACACCACACCGCCTTTTTCCCAATACATCAGACGGGTGCGCATCACTACCCAGGCCGCTGCCAAACCGACCGCGACGTACAAGAATTGTCGCTCCAAATAATAAAAGGGCTGGCCGAACTGGCGATCCGCCTGACTCACCGAGGCCGAGGCCACCATCACCAGCCCCAAGCCCAACAGGATCACCACCGCGCCCACCAACCAGGTGTCGTACCACGACCCGGTCTTGGCGCTGGTGCGCGCCTGAGGTTGCTCCATGAATTGAAAGGGCGATAGGCGACCGAGCTTCAACATTGCGCCCTCTCCCGTACCGCCGCGGCAAACACATCACCGCGGCGTTCATACCCCTGGAACATGTCGAAGCTGGCGCAGGCCGGGGATAACAACACCGTGTCACCGGCGCGTGCCACTGCCGCGGCGCGGGC
>CAYWIQ010000196.1:0-5047 GCA_964458405.1 uncultured Chromatiaceae bacterium | reverse complement strand
AATTGGGCGACAGGCCACATAGCCACGAGGACAGGGTGAAGATCATGGTGGCGGCGACGAACAGCCGCACTTCGCCGAAACGCCGCGCCAACCACCCGGCCAGAGGCAGAGCAATGGCATTACTCACCGCAAACGAGGTGATGATCCAGGTGCCTTGACTAGGGCTTACCGCCAGATCACCGGCAATTGTGGGGATGGACACATTGGCGATGGTGGTATCCAGCACCTGCATGAACATGGCCAATGACAAAGACGCCGTCACCAGGCCCAGCGCCAGGCCCGTTAAGGGTTGTCGCTCCTCCATGGTCATTGCACGGCGACTTTGGCCGTATTGGAATTCGCCGCCACGATGGCGGCTATCATTTTATCGACTTCCCCATTGCCCTCATCGTAGACCGGGGTCTTGGACGGCGCCGGCCGGGTAGAGACCAACACCGCGCCGCTGCGATCACGGGTATCCACCTCGACGCGCATGGAAAGCCCCAAACGCAACGGATGCTGCCGCAATTCATTCTTATCGAGCGCTATCCGTACCGGAACCCGCTGTACGATTTTGATCCAATTACCACTGGCGTTCTGGGCGGGCAGCAAAGCAAAGGCGGACCCGGTTCCCATGGCGATGCCTTCCACCTTGCCGTGAAAGACGACTTGGCTACCGTAGAGATCGGCAGTCAACCTCACCGGTTGCCCCAGGCGCAAGTTGGCCAGCTGGTCCTCTTTGAAATTGGCGTCCACCCACAGATCATCGATGGGGACCACCGCCATCAAGGCGTCACCGGGCTCAACCCGCTGTCCCAGTTGCACCGGACACTTAGCGACATAGCCGGAGACCGGCGCGGGAATCCTGGTACGCTGCCACGCCAAATAGGCGCTACGCAACTGGGCCTCGGCGCGCAACACCGTCGGTTGACGCTCCACGGGCGTATGTTGGATCAGCGACTCGGTAGTGGCGAGTTCACGCCGCGCCACTTCCAAATTCGCCACTGCGATCGCAGTGGCGATCTTGGCATGCAACGCCTCCTCTTCCGGCGCAAGTTTTTTGGCGGACAAAGTCGCGCGGCGGCGCTCGGTGTCCTTGGCCAGCTTCAGTTCCTGCTCGCGTTGGCTAATCACCGCGCGTTGCTGCCTGGATTGCGCCACCAACTGTGCCGCATGGCGCACCGCTTGCGCCAATTCGGCCTTGGCCTGGGACAACGCCGTTTGAGCGTCGGCATCCTCCAGGGCCACCAAGGGTTGCCCCTGTTTAACAGGATCCATCTCAGCGGCATAGATGGTGGTCACCGTCCCCGCGGTGCGTGGCATGATTTGCACCACATTGCCGCCCACATAGGCATTATCCGTGGATTCCCGGTACTGGCCTACGGTCACCCAATGCCAGGTGAAACCACCGCCGACCAACAAGAAGATGGCCACCAGTATGAGTAATAATGATTTACGTTTATTGGTAGGACGAGGTTCTACGGCTTCAGGCATGAACTGCGTGCTCCGACGGTGACTCCGGCACAGCATCTTAGCAAAAATCGGCCGGCGTCATTGCCGGGATTTTTATGCGCTAATTCACTTTCCCGCGCGCACCAAACCGCTCAAGCCGGCTTCCTCCAAGACCTTCTCGACGTGTTCTCTCACAGCGACGGGATCATCCATCTCCAAGACCTCTGCCAGCACGGCCTTGGTACGTTCGCAGGGGATGTTGCGTATAGCCCACTTCACCCGCGGCAGACTGGCGACGCTCATACTCATGTGATCCACCCCCATCCCCAACAAGACGATGGCGGCGACCGGATCACCGGCCATCTCCCCGCACACGCCCACCGGCTTGCCTTGACGATGGCCGGCCTCGACCACCTGCTGGATGGCGCGCAATACCGCGGGATGCAAGGCGTCATAGAGGGTCGCCACCCGGGCGTTGTTACGATCCACGGCCAGCAGATATTGGGTCAGATCGTTGGTCCCGATGGAGATGAAATCGACGCGGCGTGCGATGGCCTCACTTTGATAGACCGCCGACGGCACCTCCACCATCACGCCCAACGGCGGCATGGCGATGTTCTCACCCAGGGCCAGCAATTCATGGTAGGCACGCTCGACCAACAGGCGGGCTTCGTCCACTTCCGCGATTTGGCTGACCATGGGTAACAGCAACCGCATGTTGTTCAAGCCCGCGCTGGCGCGCAGCATGGCACGCAGTTGCACCATGAAGATTTCAGGGTGATCCAAGGTAATGCGGATACCGCGCCACCCCAGGAAGGGATTATCCTCGACGATGGGAAAATAGCTGAGCGGCTTGTCGCCACCGACGTCCAAGGTACGCAATACCACCGGACGCGGCGCATAGGCCTCCAACACCTGACGATAGATACGCAGCTGTTCTTCTTCGCCGGGAAAACGGTCCCGGATCATGAAAGGGAACTCGGTGCGATACAGACCGATGCCCTCCGCACCACTGGTCAACGACGGCGCCACATCGGAGATCAGGCCGGAGTTGGCGTAAAGCGGGATGCGCACCCCGTCCGGCGTCTCCGCCGGGAGATCCTTGAGACCTTGCAGACCCGCGACCAGCATCGCCTCTTCACGGGCCAAGCGGACGTATTCATCGCGCACCGCATCAGACGGATCGAGGTAAACGCGACCCCGGTATCCGTCCACCACCAGGGAATGCCCCTCTAAGCGCCCCGCCGGCAGATCGCTGGCCCCCACCACCGCCGGCACGCCCAGAGCGCGCGCCAGGATCGCGACGTGGGAAGAACGCGAACCGCTGGCGGATACCACCGCCGCCAATTTCTCCCGCGGCACCTCGGCCAGCATGGTGGCGGTGATCTCCTCTCCCACCAGCACCGTGCGCTCCGGATAGGGCGGCGGGCTGCGCCGTCCAGCGCTTTGCAAGCACACCAGGATGCGCCTACCCAGATCACGAATATCCTGGGCGCGTTCGCGAAGATAGGGTTCGTCCATCTGCTCAAACACCCGGGCCTGCTCGTTGATGGTTTCACGCAACGAACCCGACGCCCAGTTGCCGGCACGGATACGTTCCACTATTGCGTTTAACAAAGTTTCGCTGTTGAGCATCAGGGAATAGGCGTCGAACAAGGCCCGTTCCTCGGCGCGCAGATGGGTCCCTACCCGTTCCCCCAGGGTCTGGATCTCCGCCTGCACCGTGGCCACCGCCGCCTTAAGGGTGATGATCTCCGAATCCACATTGGCGGGTTTGCGGTCGGGGACGGCATCGAGATCCGCAGGCGGATACATCACCAGGGCAATACCGATACCCACCCCGGGCGCCCCCGCCAGCCCCTCGAGAATGGTCCCGGCGGACAGCATACTGCCGCCATCGGGTTTGCGGTTGATACCGCCGCTGGCCTCGGCATGGGCGATGGCCCCCGCCAGCTGCGCCGCCATGGTGACCAGGAAGGCCACCTCGTCCTCGGCGAACTTACGGCTCTGCCGCTGCCGCACCACCAATACCCCTAATACCCGGCGATGGTGAATGATGGGTACGCCCAGAAAACCGTGATAGTACTCTTCGCCGGTCTCGGCGACGAACTGATAGCGGGGATGATCGGGGGCGTTGTCGAGATTGAGCGGTTCCGCCGTTTCCGCCACCACGCTGACCACACCGTCACCCATAGCCAGGGAAACATGGCCGACGGCGGCGGGATTCAAACCGTCGGTCGCCATCAACACATGACGGCGCTGGCTTTGGTCGGAAAGATAGACGGAACAAACATCGGCCGCCATGGCCTGCTTGACGCGCTTGACGATGATGGCGAGGGCCTGCTCCAAATCCCCGGCACCGCCTACCTCTTGAACTATGCGACGCAGAACGTCAAGCACGCCCGTGCCCTCCGCCGAGCGACGGCTCAGCGTTCACCTGAAACAGCATCAACTAAACTGCGATCAGCCGCGACCTGCGGCGTTTCTTCCATCAACAACGGCGCGAGTTCACGCAATGCCCGTACGTAGACCTTACGTTTAAAGGGCACCACCTTCCTCACGGGATACCAATAACTCACCCAGCGCCAATGATCGAATTCGGGACGGGGGCTGCCCGATAGACAGACATCGCTGTCCTCGGCGGTCAAGCGCAACAAAAACCATTTCTGCTTTTGACCGATGCATACCGGTTTATCGTGATGGCGAATCAAGCGTTGGGGTAGGCGATAACGCAGCCAACCCCGGGTGTTACCCATGATCTGAACCTGCTCGGGAAACAACCCCAGTTCCTCGTTGAGTTCGCGGAACAAGGCCTCTTCGGGGGTTTCACTGGCGCGAATGCCCCCCTGGGGGAACTGCCAGGCATCCTGACCGATGCGGCGCGCCCACAATAGCCTGCCGTGATCATTACTGAGAATGATCCCAACATTAGGCCTATATCCATCTACATCAATCACTTATGCGCGCTTTAATGGGGTTACTGAATTCCATTCTTCCATAAAACAATCACTCCCTGCAAATCGTGATCCCCCCCTTCAACCGGTAGACCCTTAGCAACCCGATTTACCTTTGCCGCCTTAACTTTTATCCTTGCCCCCTTTACCAACAAGGCAAACGATTCCATGACCTTGGCAATCTTTGATCTGGACAACACCCTCATCGGCGGGGACAGCGATTATTTATGGGGCAATTACCTGGTAGCGGCGGGATTGGTAAATAAAGACGTCTATGAACGCGAGAACCAACGCTTCTACGACGAATACCGCCGCGGCACCCTTAATATCTACGAATTTCTCGATTTTTCGTTGCGTCCCTTGGCTAACCACCCATTGGACACGTTATTGGAGCTGCGCAAACGTTTTATGGTGGAGGTCATCACCCCCATCATCCTGCCGGCCGCCGTCGCCTTGATCGATGACCACCGGCGCCAAGGACACACACCGTTAATCATCACCGCCACCAACCGTTTCATCACCGAACCCATCGCCCATGCCTTCGGGGTTGATCAACTGCTGGCCACCGAACCGGAGGTCATCGACGGTTGCTACACAGGCAGGGTAACGGGGACACCCACCTTTCGTGACGGCAAGGTGACCCGCCTTCGCCATTGGTTGAG